>CADBAC010000022.1 GCA_902792495.1 Ruminococcus flavefaciens
TACCGCACAACATGGATGTGGTGAGTGATGAAGTTGCCTTCACCGCATATATAAAGGTACTGTTCGGGATGATCCTGACCACGGAAAAAGAATCCGTTTGCTTCAAGAATGTCATTCTTTGCGAAGATCTTTTCAAAATCACTGACTCCTACGACCAGGTCGATTATCGGCTTGGCACATATCGATCTTATGGATGTGCTGCCGATGTGCTGTGCATCTGTTACAGTGTCTTTCAGTATCTCACGCAGTTCAGCGATGGTCTGCTGTGCAGTTGTTTCCCATTCTGTGCTGTGTGGTTCAAGAGTTACTTTGCCACGGAATAAACCGAGACTCATAGGGATCGTCTCCTTTACATAGCTTTTTAAATCCGGAATATAGTTATAAAAGTGCAGGAAAAATGTTATTTATTATTTTTTCTTGCACTTTGTTTTGTCATTCGGGGCAATATCGCCATATTAATTATAACACGTATCCGATACGAACGCAACAAAAGAATATTTCAGTTTTTTTCATGACCCCCTTGACAAAGCGTAACACTTCTGCTATAATTGTATACATAGAGGTTATACAATTCAGACATTCTTAGCAGTTGCAAATGTTGGGGATGCCTTGACCTTAAAGGAGTGTACACTAATTATGAATATCAATATAAGCAATGCTAACGGCGAACCTATCTATTTACAGATAGCGGATCAGATCAAAAGTATGATACTTGAGGGAAAACTGAGAGAAGGCGAAGCATTGCCGTCTATGCGAGTGCTTGCTACCGAACTGCGTATCAGCTTTATGACAACAAAACGTGCCTATGAGGAACTTGAACGTGACGGCTTTATCGAGTCGTACACAGGTAAGGGATCTTTTGTCAAGGCACAGAATCTGGAGATATATCGTGAAGAACAGATCAAGCGTATCGAATCTCTGCTGATGGAAGCAGGAGATACTGCAAGAAAAGCAGGTATCACGATGGAAGAACTCCATGAACTTCTTGACCTTGTAAACGGAGGGGAATAATATGAACAACTATGAAAATGCTATTGAGTTAAAAGCCGTGACCAAGAATTACGACGGTTTTACGCTGGACAAGATCAGCTTTGATGTACCCAAGGGATGTATAATGGGTTTCATCGGTCAGAACGGTGCAGGTAAAACTACCACTATCCGCAGTCTTCTGCATATCACCGATATCGACAGCGGAGAAATAAAGCTTCTCGGAATGGACCATGTAAAAAATGAGAGTGAAATAAAAAAGCGTATCGCTGTGGTGTTTGATGAACTGCCTTTCCATGATATTTTCACTGCAAAGGATATGGCAAGGATATTCGAGGGAATGTACCCTGAATGGGATAACAAAGTTTACATGAACTACATCGAACGCTTCGGTCTGCCTAAAAGAAAGAAGATAGGCAAGTTCTCAAAGGGTATGAAAATGAAGCTTCAGATAGCCTGCGCCCTTTCGCATAATGCGGAACTCCTTGTCATGGATGAGGCTACTACGGGACTTGACCCTGTTGTGCGTGACGAGATACTTCACATATTTATGGAGTATCTGCAAAACGGCGAACGGTCTATCCTTATGTCTTCGCATATCACATCCGACCTTGAAAAGATTGCGGATATGGTAACTTTCATCGACAGAGGAAAGTTACTTCTCACAGGCTGCAAGGACGAGATCATCGAAAAGCACGGCATTCTGCGATGCGACAAGGATTCCGTGAAGAATATCGACAGCGCAGATATAGTCAGTGTCCGTATGAATAGTTTCGGCGCAGAGGTAATGCTGAATGACAGGGAACAGGCTTCCTACAAGTACAGGGGATGCACTATCGACCCTGCAAGCCTTGACGATATCATGCTTTACTATGTACACAGAGACGCAAAGGAGTGGTCATAATGAAAATGCTGAGATCGCTTATTTACAGAGAATACAAGCTTTCAAGGGGACATCAGCTGCTTATGCTGATACTGTTTCTGCTTGTGGCAGGCTGTATGCTGATACCGTTTATTCTCGGCGGTGAGGATTTTGATCCGGCTGATCTTGAAAATGAAGATATTGCATATTTATATATTTTCCCTCTGATAGTCGGAGTAGTCGGCGGTGCCTTTGCAGGAAGCAATAACGGTGTTCATAAGGCCGATATCAACTCAGGCTGGAAGAGATACTCCATTTCTCTCCCTCCCAAAGCGTCACAGCTGGCACTTGCGGATACGATCTACAAAATGGGATTTGTCGTTCTGTTAGGCGTACTTACCGTTGTTTTTTCACGGATCATCTACGATTACACAGGCTATTCCACCTATGTTTTCGGAATGAATATATTCCTGCTGTGTGCGGTATTTTTCATTGTGTCTGATGCGATATACACTTACATCCTTATGCTTGCAAAAGATGAAAAGGATGCCAAGAAATACCGTATAATCGGATTCTTTGCAGTTGCAGGCGTATTAAAGGTATTATCAATGTTCGCAGAGAAAAAAGGAAAAACTGCTATGGACTACTCTCAGAAAAACATTTTCAAAGAGATAGCAAAGATCGCTGAAACAGCAGCTTCTGAGAAAGTTCTTGCAGTCAGCGCAGTATTGTTCGCAGTTTCAATTGTCGTGTACTTCGCAGTGATATGGAGGTCATACGAGAGGAGAGAGGCATAATGACAGGTCTTGTTTACAAGGAATGGAAGCAGAATAAATGGTTCATTCTCGGAATGGTTATCTGCGGTGCATTGCCGCTTATATTACTTATCGTTTTCCATGACTCGGTAAAAACAGCGTCTCATTATCAGCTTGTCCTCAACACAGGAAGTATCGTCGGTATCCTCATAGCAGGTATGCTTCAGATGATGACTCTCGGAGGCGATGACCGCAGGCTGTGGGCGTACTTCATTTCGGCTTCTCCCGACGGAAGCAAAGGCTTTATCCGTGTGAAATATGAGATGATATTTTTCATGATACTGACATTTCTCCTGAGCATTCATTTCTTCGATAACCTGATATTAATGTTCACTGTGGACAAGGGGATAGAGGGAGTTTATGATGCCGGGAATATGGTATTGCCGCTGATATTCTTACAGATATTTCTCCGTGCTGTGGATATTCCGTTCTCATACCGCTTCGGCGCAAAAAAGGGAAGCATCATAAAGATGATACTCATGGTACTCTGTGCCATCACCGTGCTGATAGTGATTATGATAAACATTGATGATCTCGATGTTATAATTGACGGTATCAAGGATAAAATGGCAAATTATTCCGAAACTCCGCTGATACCTGCAATACTGGTATTATCGCTTATCGCTTACTATATATCGTACCGCATATCGTGCAGACTGTACATGAAGGGGGCTGAGCAGTATGACAAATAAAAAGGACGATCTCAGACGTCTCGGCATTTACCTGCTGATCGTCGCTTCTTCGTCTGCGATGCTGTTTGTGTTCTTCAAGCTTATAAATCAATCGGAAACGGCTTTTGCTATCCTGTCAGAGGTGTTCTGTGCAGCGCCGGCACTGGCTAATCTCATCACCCGTGCTGTAACAAAGGAGGGCTTCCGTGATATGAAGCTCCATCTGCATCTCACCGGCAATCTCAGGTATTATCTGCTGGCATTTTTGCTTCCGTTCGTATGTACGTTTATGAGTTATATTCCGCCGATTATTCTCGGCGGACACAGTGATTGGCTCGGTGGTTTTACTCTCAAAAACATCGTTGCGGCAATACTGATGCTGGCAGCACAAGGCGCAGTCATGTCTGCCGGACTGGTGGGCGAGGAGCTTGGCTGGCGTGGCTATATGAACCGGAAAATGGAACCCCTTGTAGGTGTAGTCGGTACAGTGCTGATCGGCGGTGCCGTGTGGAGTCTGTGGCATCTGCCGTCAGATATGTCGCTTTATCTGGCTGGTGAGGAAACGCTTTCCGAGGCTATGAAAACTGTCGGCGGACGTCTGCTCTTCTTGCCCGGCTATGCCGCTTTCTATATGTGGCTGACGAAAAAGACAGATTCCGTCTGGCCGGCCGTTCTGAGTCATGGGATAAGCAATACGAGCCGGACTTGCATCATGGAACTGCTCAGGATGGGCGATATCCCCGAAAATGCGGAAATAAATACGGGATTTTTTGAGTTTGTTCCGTTCATCATAACCGGCGTTGTATTCCTGTGGCTTATGCTTCGTGACAAAAAGAAAACAGAGCCGCTGCGTAAATAAAATGAACAACACCGCACAGAGTCAGGCTTTGTGCGGTGTTGTTTTTATTCTCACGTAATACTTGTGCTCGTCCTCATGGTGGATGTATCCGCCGTTTTTCAGCATAACTTTCAGTGAAGCAGGATTATCCCTGTCCACACGCAGATATATTTCGTCCTCTTTCACATCGTCCCTTATCTCATTGAGAAGAAGTTCAAGTCCACGGGTAGCATATCCTTTTCCACGGTACTCAGGGGCAATGTAATAGCCGATATGTCCGCTGCCTTCAATAAGCGAGCGACAGAGGTAATGACGAAAATGGAAAGTGCCGACGATATTATCATCGTCCCACAGATAATACACGGTCTGCGGTACATAGCCTTCGGGAAGTCTTTTCCCTTCGGACTGTGCTGTCATCGTATCAAGAGCGTCATCGAAATCCTCACGGCTTATACCGCAATAATCATTTATGAAGCTGTTTGCATCCGCAGGTATTTCACGCTGAAACAGCCACTCTTTTTCGATATCTTTACGGTTCGCCTTTTTCAGATACAGCATTATGCTCCCTCTTTCCTGTACACAGCGATAACGAAAAGCTTGCGGCTGTCGTCACGTCTGTCATATATGACATTGTCAACGATGGGCAGAAGGTGACAGAATCCGTTTCGATTTGTGCAGTAAACGCAGTACGTACCATTGTCAAATTCAAGCTCATCAACTGTTATATCGCTGTATTCTTTCAGCTTGTAAATGCCGTGGTTTTCCATGTATTTTTCAAAAACACGCTCATCGTTATAGGTCTCGCATCCAAGACTTTCCGCAAGCGATATGAGTTCGGATTTTACTGTGCTGTATTCCTTGCCTGTCAGCTTTGTCATAGTCCTGACTACACAGCTTCTTGAGTCGTCGCTGGGGTTATAATATTCAAATTTCATTGCTTTCCTCACTTGCTGTATATCTTATCACATATGTATTTCACGGGTACTTCTTCCGTGCACCATACCTCATTTTCGGTAACTCCGAAAGTGAAGCCGTCACGGTACATCTCCGAAGCGGCTATTTTCAGCACTACGGGAGTTTTATGCCAGCGTTCTGCGGACTGCCATGCCTTGCTGATATCAGCCTGAGTATGAACTGCATGGCGCTTCATTTTCTTTATTGCTCCGCTTTCCTCAATAGCTTCCAGAGCCTTTGAAGTAGTGCCGTGATACAGGAATTCGGGAGGTTCGCAGAATGTAAGTTCAGGCTCGACCCACGGTATGGAATGTCCCTGACAGCACTTTATTTTTTCGTGTTTTTCATCGAATCTGTATCGGCCTTTGTTGTCCTCGGAAACTATCTCCTCCAGCAGTTCGCTGTCCAGCTTATAGCCGCTGAAACGGTTAACTCCGCTGATGAGCTGTCCGACAGATACCCAGCCGTGTGAGTCCATATCCAGTTCTGCTTTTTCGGGCTGATGGCGCAGAAGCAGACACAGATACTTTGATAATTCATTTTTTGTTTTTGTTGATGCCATTGATTTCACCTTCCTTAATTTTTTTATTATTTCTGTGTGAGTGATAACGAATCCGTTTTGCAGATACATTGCCGCTGCTTTTTTATTCACATCCGCAACATGGAGAAATATCCTTTCGGCATTTCTTTTTTGCAGATATTCCACGGCAAACCTGAGAAGTCGGCGGCCGCAGCCATTATTACGATATTTCTCAGCAACAAACAGGTCGTCTATTTCATTGCCGTAAACTGCAACAGAGCCGAGAATACAGCCGTTTTCTTCAAGGATGAAAATTCTGTCACTGAGACTTGCCAGTTCGTCAAAGCTTTTACAGCATTCACGGGGCAGTCCGAGAGAAGTCCGCATTTCTGAGAAGCTGTCCTCATACAGCTTTTTGTACTCGGGATAATCGGAAGCTTTATAATTACTCAGCTGTATGTCTTCGGTTATGGGTCCGCCTGTGTAGTCCATTTCGTGAACGAGGAAGCTTGCGGCGGTCATTTCAACATCCACCCATTATCGCCGTGATAGATCATAAGTTTTGTCATGCCGCCGTCTATGCAGATATTCTCGCCTGTGATGAAGCCTGCCTTATCGGAGCAGAGAAACAGCACCATATTGGCGATATCAAGGGGATTCCCCACACGGCCGCAAGGCTGCTGATAAGCGTCGGGGCCTTCGTAGACCTTGTATGACGTATCTATCCAGCCGGGCGAAATGGAGTTCACACGCACCTTTCCTGCGAGACTTACGGCGAGAGCATGGGTAAGCGCCGCAATGCCGCCCTTTGCCGCAGTGTAACTCTCGGTCTGCGGCTGACTCATTCGGTCACGGGAGGACGAAATATTGATGATACAGCCGCCCTTATTAAAGTGTGGAGCGAACAGCTTTGACAGATAAAACGGCGCAGTTACGCCTACCGCCATAGCGTACTGGAAATCCTCATAGGTGCACTCGTCAATGCCTTTCATTATCGGCAGGGCATTGTTGACGAGGTAGTCAATGTGACCGTGCTTGGCAATGACTTCCTCCGCAAACCTTTCAAGCACAGTCTTGTCGGAAATATCGCCCACAAAGTGGTCTCCCTCGGCTTTGTCTATGACGTATACCTTAGCACCGTTTTTGCGGAATTCCTCGGCTATGCACTTGCCGATACCATTTGCACCGCCTGTTATTACGGCTACTTTGTTTTTGAATAGATTATCGTTGTTCATTTTTTCGCCTCGATTCTTCATAGTTCAGTATGATAAAAAAACGGCTTATTATTGCTGCACTTTAAAAGAGAAGCTATGAGTTCTCTGATAGCTTCGTGAGTGTACACGTCTTTGCTGATGATAAAATAATCTCTGACCGAGAAACGTCTGAATGTGACAACTTGTATCAAATCACGTTCAGCTTCCGTTTCTTCACACAGTTTGCTTAGTATTTCGTTAAAGTAGTCAGATTCCTTTTTTCTGCTCCGATGATTATATATGATCACCGCTTTGTGTTCTTTCAGATAATCATTTACTTCGCTGTAATAAGTGTATTTAACACTTTTAGCTGCCCCTTTTCTGACAGATCGGCAAAGAAGCCCATTGTCGGGGTCAAGGAAAACGATTTCGCTTTTTTCAAGATTTTTCATTGCGGCATTATGCCATTTTTCACGCTTCTCATTTTCTCTCGGCATTAACTTATTATAATAGACCGCATTTTTTATCAGATCAAGTTTTTCAAGCATTTTTATAGAATGTTTTTCTTTCATTTTTTCAAAAGCTTCTGCAATATCGGGAGCATAATTCTCGTAACCTGTTAAGTCACGGTATTTGCCGTCTTCCTGTTTGAAACTGCCGTTTTTGTCTCGTTCAAATTCAAGTTCTCCGGGATCGTACCAGTTTATGCCTATTCTGAATTTTTCCGAAAGTTTGCGTAGGAGTATGAATTTGCCGTAATCTCCGATATCGCCTGCATATCTGTCCTGCATAACTGCACCTCACTTCATCATCCATCTTATTCCTTTAGCCAGCCGCATTTCAGGTTCATTGAAATGTCCGCCCTCGTTCCATTCAAGGATGTGACGGGACACGTTTTTATCTTCGCATATTATCTCATACTGCCTGCGTGTGCAGTCTCCGACAGTGGCCATAATGCGGTCACGGGCCTTTTCTTCACGGTCGCCCAGACTGATATACACACAGCTGTCAGGCGGTGCGCTATGGCTTTCAGCATAGCTTATCCAGTCACCGAACCACAGCGAACCCGAACAGCTTATGACTCCGCTGAACAGTCCCGTTTCATAGAATGCCCACAAGCTGAAAAGTCCTGCTAGCGAATAGCCGCATATGATACGTCTCCCCGTGAGACCGTATTCTTTTTCACAATATGGTATGCACTCATCCGCAAGCCGGTCAAGAGTTCTGCGTCCGCCGCCTGCAAATGACATTTTCTTGTTCAGAGTAAACTCCCACGGCGAGAAGTCGGAGTCCCAGTCATCGGATTCGTAAACGATGAAGTTGCATTTCACATCGCCGCACAAAGCGATGACTTTGCTGAAAGAATCGCAGCTGTCCGCCATTTCGCCAAGATAAACCGTGGGAAGATCGGTGCCGTTTATGACAATGCGGCAGTTTCTGCCCGAGATAGTTACAGTCTCCATAGCCGCCTCCTTTGGTGTTTGTTATCAATAGTATATCATAAAAGCAGGGCATATTCAAGATGTCCTGCAAGTTATGGTATTCTTATTTTGCAATTCCATTCAGGAATGACAAGCTATGAAAAATAGATATTTTACATTCCTGCAAACCTGTGTTATACTGTAATTACAGAAACGGGGGTGCGTTATGGCAAATGCGGCTGACAGGATCGCCTGCATAAGAGAGAATCTTCTCGATGCGGGAATGACTGACGAATGTGCAGAAAAGTGTATGAGAATGCTTGATGAAGGCGATATTCCGGCTCTTGAAAGACTGCTTGAACAGCACAGAAGGGAACTGCTCGATGAGGTGCACAAATACACCTCTCAGCTGGATTGCCTTGACTATTTCACCTATACAATGAAGAAAAACGGAGGTATATGATATGAAAGAAGAAATGCTCACATTAACACAGGAATGGGATAAGACTTTCCCAAAGTCAGACAAGGTATCACACAAGAAAGTGACATTCCATAATCGTTACGGCGTCACACTTGCGGCTGATATGTACACACCTGAAAATGCTGACGGCAAACTCCCTGCAATAGCTGTATGCGGACCTTTCGGCGCTGTCAAGGAACAGTGCAGCGGACTCTATGCGCAGACTCTGGCAGAGCGTGGATTCCTCACCATTGCCTTCGACCCGTCATTCACGGGCGAGAGCGGCGGTCAGCCGAGATATATGGCATCGCCTGACATAAATACCGAAGATTTCATGGCGGCTGTGGACTTCCTTTCAGTGCAGGATAACATCGACCCCGACTGCATAGGAATTCTCGGTATCTGCGGATGGGGCGGAATGGCTGTGAATACTGCGGCACTTGATACACGTATAAAGGCCACTGTTGCATCCACAATGTACGATATGACAAGAGTAAATGCCAACGGCTATTTTGATTCCGAGGACAGCGAGGAGAAGCGCTACGAGAAAAAAGCCGCACTCAATGCTCAGCGAATCACCGACTACAAGGCAGGCGAGTACGCACTCGGCGGCGGAGTCATCGATCCACTTCCCGAAGACGCTCCCTACTTTGTCAAGGACTATCACAGCTACTACAAGACCGAAAGAGGATATCATCCACGTTCACTTAATTCCAACGGCGGATGGAATGTTATCGGCTGTATGTCGTTCATGAATCAGCCTATCCTGAAGTACAGCAACGAGATACGCTCAGCAGTTATGATAATGCACGGAGACAAGGCTCACTCATTCTATTTCGGCAAGGATGCATTTGAGAATATGACCGGGGACAGCAAATACACCGATAACAAGGAACTGCTCGTTATCGAGGGTGCTTCACATACCGACCTTTACGACGGCGGAGACAATAACGCTATACCATTCGACAAGCTTGCAGAGTTTTACAATAAGTATCTGAAATAAGAACCTTTCCACATAGGGATTCATGCACGTCTTTTCGTCAAATTTTGCCGGTGACTGTGTTAAAAATCCTTGAAGGGCGG
>CADBAC010000023.1 GCA_902792495.1 Ruminococcus flavefaciens
CCATCCTCGCCCGTCTTGTATAACTGTGTCTATTGCCATAGCGGTTCATTTTCCCATCCACGAGGAAAGCCCATCATGGAAGGTTGCACACTTGGATATTTTGTCAGAAGAGATTTGAAGTCCTGAACAAACGTGTTCTGAGGATTGATGCTGTTGAGCCAGTAGGCGATGCAGCAGAGACTTGGATAGAGTTTGTCAGAAGGAAAATGGCGGTTTGCTATCCAATTGCCTCTCATCCGCTCATTCGTCCTTGGAACCATCGAGAAATGAGCATTCCAAAGTCTTGCGTGATGGGCACAGGTGTTGCGCACGATGGTCAACGTTGCGAGCCAACTTTGAAGACATTTGTGCTGTGGGATATTGAAACTACGAGCAACCTGCTTCTTCACAGCGTTGTCATTCATGTTCTTGTAGAGCTTTGACAATGTTCCGAACGAAGCCACTTCAAGCGTTTTCCATGCAGGAGGCATGTCTGGCTCATCATATTTCCTGAAATGTTCTGCTATGAATTCGTCGTGGGAACGGCTAAGTTCTGTGCGCAGATAACTAAGATTCTCATTGAACAAATCTTCATCTTCTGCTAAGGAGAGCAGTTCTTCATCGTCTGTCAAGGAAAAGGACGAAAAAACCACTTCTGCGGCATCCTCTGAGGAATCCACCGAATCCACGATCCCGACAGAGCCTGTTACTGTTGTACAGGCGGAAAACGGCTATGATTCGGCGATCACAGCTGCAAGGAACTACTACAACGCATACCTTACCAACGACTACGAAGCTGTATACAATATGTTCAGCGAGGACGAGATCAATGCTTATCGCAAGTATGTCAAGGACGGCGGCATGATCGGTGAAGAGGATCCCGACAAGACATTCGGCAAGGGAAACATCATCAAGGCGATAAAGGCTTCCATGGCTAATATCCGCAGTTATATGGCCGAAAACGGCGGAAAGCCTGCGGAACAGTGGGGAGTATCGCTTAAAGACGAGGATCTCTCAGCACTTTCGGGCGAGGAATTGAATATTTTCAACGGCAAGCTGGGGA
The DNA here is from genome assembly GCA_902792495.1 of Ruminococcus flavefaciens. Taxonomy (GTDB): domain Bacteria; phylum Bacillota; class Clostridia; order Oscillospirales; family Ruminococcaceae; genus Ruminococcus; species Ruminococcus flavefaciens_Z. Next base: position 1,043 of record CADBAC010000023.1, read on the forward strand.
CAGACTTTACAAGCGGCTTTGACTGCAATTTCGTTTACTATGTTGACGGCGACGAGAACCACAGCTTCCTCGGAAATGACTGTGCAGTGCTGGAGAAAAACGGCAGATGGTATGTTTCATTTTCCACAGTGCTCAGCTCGGAGCTTATAACTTTTCTTGATATTTATTGATGGAAAGGAAGCTGATGATGGAAAAAAGAGAAATACCCAAAATACTGAACAATAAATGGTACCTGTATATGACCGAGTTCTTTGCAGGTATGTCGGTTATGGCCGTTGAACTGGGAGCAAGCCGTCTTCTTGCGCCTTATTTCAGTTCATCCCAGATAGTGTGGACCATTATCATCGGCACTATTATGATAGCCATGGCTCTTGGAAATATCTACGGCGGCAAAAGTGCCGATAAGGACCCTGACCCCGACAGGCTGTACAAGCGTATGCTCGTGGCGGCGGTGTGGATAGCGGCGATCCCATTTGCAGGAAAGTTCGTGATAGCAGGTATCGCAGGACTTCTCGTCCTCACGGTCAGCACGAATTTCCTTGTGTGGGCGGCATTCCTTACCTGTATGATCGTGTTTGTTTTTCCGCTTTTTCTTCTCGGAACAGTTACTCCGTCGCTGGTAAAGTACACCGTTGACAGCCTTGACGACAGCGGCAAGACCGTGGGAACTCTCGGAGCATTCAACACTATCGGAAGCATAATCGGTACATTCATTCCTACATTTGTCTCCATCCCTGCGGTAGGAACAGCCGTTACTTTCCTGATCTTTGCGGCGATTCTCCTCATAATAGCGGTGATATACTTCATATTCACCAAAAGAGGCAAGGCTAAAGTTATTACCGCAGCATCGCTGTTTCTGGTCTGCTGTTTTGTGTCGCCTTCCATAGGCTTTGCATTCTGGGAAAAAGGGCTGACATATGAAGGGGAATCTGTTTACAATTACCTTCAGGTCAAGGACGACGACAGAATGACCGCACTTTCCACAAACGTGCTTTTCGGAGTACAGTCAGTGTACATGAAATCCGGGAAGCTTACAGGTCTTTACTATGACTATGCAATGGCCGCACCTCTTATGGCTGACAGCGGAGACGAAACAAAGGATATCCTCATTCTCGGAATGGGCACAGGCACATATGCAAAGCAGTGCATGACCTATTTTGACAATATCACAGCTGAGGGCGTGGAGATAGACGAAAGTATCACGGATCTGGCTCACGAGTATTTTGAGCTTCCCGACGAGGTAAGGGTGACTACCTATGACGGCAGGGCATTCCTCAATGTGTGCGAGAAGAAGTACGATGTAATAATGGTGGACGCTTATCAGGATATCACGATCCCTTTCCAGATGTCCTCACAGGAATTTTTCAGCCTTGTCCGTGGACAGCTTAAAGACGGGGGAGTTATGGTCGTAAACATGAACATGAAGTCGGACAGCCCCGATGGAATAAACAGCTGGCTGTCGGATACCATTTCTTCCGTGTTCAGCAATGTTTACACTATCGATGTGGACGGCTCGACTAACCGTGAATTGTTCGCTTCTGATTCGGATGATATTACAGGAAAACTCAGGGAAAATCTCAGCACCATAGCAAATCCCGAACTCTATGCCCTTATGGAAAAGACAGCTGACGGACTTGTGCCGTATGAGAGCGGAGGAAGAGTGCTGACAGACGATAAAGCTCCTGTTGAACTTCTTGGTATGAAAGTCATTGACGGTATTATACAGGATGAACTTGAATATTACAAAAAGGCATTCAAAGAAAACGGCATACAGGCACTTATAGGATAAAAACAAGCCCGAAAGCGGTAATTAACTGCTTTCGGGCATTTTTCATATGTGGTAGATACGGTCCTGTTTCTCGATAGGATTGTATCTGTACTCAAATGTATCGTTTGGCTTTAACGCAAGAAAAACCAGCACGATTCCGATGAGAGTTGTTATGGATTCGGCAGTAGGTATCGTCAGCCATATGCCGTTGATGAGTCTGAGTGAATAGAATACGAACGCAAGCGGGATAACAAGAAGTGTACCTCTCAGCAGGGATATAAGCTGTGACGGGAACGGCTTTTCCACAGATGTGAAGAAAACTGAGAGTATAGCGTTGATACCCATGAATGGCATATACAGGAAGTACAGCCTGAGACCGTGTTCGGATATGTTTTTCAGTTCGGTGTTGCTTTCGCTGTTGAAGATATCCACCAGCGATGAGGTCCTGAAGAACACAACACCATAAAATATGACTGCGAAAATCAGGGCAGTCCTTAAAGAAAGGCGGAGCAGATACTTCTGAGCGTCATCGTTCTGTTTACCGTGGGCACGGCACATAAGAGGCTGAACTCCCGAAGCGAGGCCTGTGAATATAGCAGTCGAAACAATAGCAAGATTTGCGATGACTCCGTAAGCGGCGATACCGGTATTTCCCAGCATTCTGTAGATAACGAAGTTGAATACCATTATAACTATACCGCCCGAAACTTCGGTGAGAAGCGAATGCAGTCCCAGTGAAGCGATATTCCTGATAATATCGGGAGAAGGACGGACAAAGCGCAGACCGAAGGCATTCCAGCCCGTGAGGAAGTGAAGGCTCATAATAGCCATGCTGATAAGCGGAGCGATACAGGTCGCCAGAGCAGCGCCCTTCATGCCCATATCAAGCCTGAAAATGAACACATAGTCCAGTATGACATTGGCGAGACTTCCGCCCAGTACACCTGCCATGGCCAGTTTCGGAGCAAAATCGTTCCTCATGAAGCAGACCAGAAGATTGTTGAAAATAAAAGCAGGCGAGAAGAGAAGTATGGTTTTCAGATAGCTGTGTGCGATGCCGAAGATGTGGCTGTCAGCGCCGAGAAAAAGTGTGAACTGCTTAGAGAAGAACAGCCCTATCATCTCGAACACAGCTGAGACAGCAATTGCGGCAAAGGCGGAATTGGTGAATATCTTATCAGTCTCGCACCGCTCTATCTTGCAGTAAAGCATGGAGAAGCGGCTGCCGCCTCCCATACCGAGCATCAGTCCGAAGCCGTTTATGAAGTTGAAGACTATGCTGAGCGCCATTGATTTTCTTATTATTCATTTTATTACCCCTCAAAAATAAACCCTACACAATAGAACTTAAGGCAACAGCGCATCTTCAGCACAAGCTTTGTGCGGTGTTGACTTAAATTATGATTAAATTATACCACATCTTTGAGAAAAAATATACCCATATATGAAAAATCTGCTAAATGCACAGATTTGAACAGAATAATTCATCTTGTCATTGTGAAATTATTGAATAAGGGGGAAAAAGGGGCAACAAAAAAGAGCGCCCTTTCGGAACGCTCATTTTTCAGATCGTGCATGGATCAAGCTCTTTCAACCTTGCCGGAACGCAGGCATCTTGAGCAAGCATAGATATGACAAGGAGTACCCTTGACGATAGCCTTAACACGCTTTACGTTAGGCTTCCATGTTCTGTTAGTACGTCTGTGTGAGTGAGAAACCTTGATACCAAAGGTTACGCCCTTTCCGCAGATATCACATTTTGCCATTAGGTTGCACCTCCTTAATTTACTGATAAAATGTACTTGTCTAAAAATACAACATGATTATTTTAGCACATCTTTCAGAAAAAATCAAGTCTTTTTTGAAAAAAACTCAAAAAAATTTTTTGAATAAGCGATTTTTCTATATTTTACTTGAAATGCAGGCTGAAATGTTGTATAATATATAGTGCGTAATTATTTACAGATGAAGGAAAGGAATAAATAATGGATTATAGTAGAGTATTGATGTTTGCTGCGAGGATCGCAACTTTTCTGCTGGTTATCCCTCTTCATGAGTCTGCCCACGCCTGGGTCGCAAAGAAACTGGGCGATGATACCGCTGACAGTCAGGGACGTATCTCGCTGAACCCCTTTGTTCACTTTGAACTCTTCGGTACTGTCCTGATGATACTTACAGGTTTCGGCTGGGCTAAGCCTGTGCCTGTGAATCCTTCAAGATTCACCAGGACCCGTAAGAACGGCAAGAAGATCTCGATGCGTGGCGGAATGGCGCTTACTGCACTGGCAGGACCTGTTTCAAATATAGCTGCTGCATTTGTGGCGGCACTCATACTCAGCATTCTCCTGACGACTGAAACAGGCAGACTGGCTTATCTCCAGATGCAGACAACGGATATCGTCCTCAGTGAAAAGAACCTTATGTTTATTTCAAGCATCGAGATGCTGCTGACTTATCTTTTCAGCGTGAACGTGGGACTTGCGGTATTCAATCTGTTACCCATACCTCCGCTGGACGGTTTCAATATACTGCGTTTTTTCACAAGCGAGAAAGTGGACAGATGGTTCTATGAGCATCAGATGATAATAACAAGAGTATTTTTCGCATTTCTTCTCCTGATGTCATATGTCCCTGTACTGAGAGTTCCGCTTCAGGCCGCAAGCGATCTTGTAAGGGATCTTCTCTGGAGGGCGGTTTCATGGATACCGCTTGTGTTCGGCACATAATCTTTGAAAGTTGGATCAATAATAAATGGATAATCTTTTCAGACTGTTTCTGACAATAATCAGCAGAGCGCTGGTACTCACTGTTTTCATGCCGGCATCCTGCTTTGCAAAGGCATTTGTGTCGAAAATGCTGGGTGACGATACTCCCGAGCGTGACGGCAGACTTAGTATGGACTTCAGAAAGCATACAGACAGGAACGGAATTTTCATGATGCTCATTCTCGGTTTCGGCTGGGGAAAGGAAATGAATGCGGATGTTTCAAAGGTGAAGCGCATGAAGCTTGATATCACTCTCATATCGCTGGCTGCACCTGTGGCATACTTTCTGATGTATGTTCTTCTTTATAATATATCGGGACTGATCTACTCGCCTGTTCCGCATTCGTTTATCGTGGCCTGCATTTACAAGGTGCTCCGCAAGGCAGGATATACCTGTCTTTGTTTCGGAGTCATTGACCTTCTGCCAATACCTCCGCTGGGAGGCTTCCAGATATTCTATCAGTTCTCATGGCCTAAGTTCAGACGCTGGTACTTTACCAATTATCAGAAGATCAATTACTGGTCGGTATACGTTCTCTATGCCATATTCCTCATGCATATCATCACGGACGGAGAATTCTCCATCCTCGGTCTGTTTGTGTGGTTGTGGAGGATGCTGCTGGATCATCTGATCTTCTTCGATGTGAACTGGATGGAGGTCCCCGAAAATATTTACCGTATCATATTCAAACGTTGGTGAAATATGGAAAGCATATCATTTAAACTTGAGGTGTTTGAAGGACCTCTTGACCTGCTTCTGAGCCTTATCCAGAAGCATAAGCTGAATATCTGCGATATAGAGATATCAAAACTGCTGGAGCAGTATCTTCTCTATATCGAAAAAGCGAATGAGCAGAATCTTGAGCTTGCAGGCGAATTCCTTGAAATGGCCGCAAGGCTCATATATATAAAGACAGCTTCTCTCCTTCCTCAGCCCGAGGAAGCCGAGCAGATGAAAAAAGAGCTTGAAGGCGCACTTATCGAGTATTCGCTCTGTAAGAAGGCCGCCGCCGAACTTGCGGAAAGATTTGTGGGAGGAAATATTTTCGTCCGTCAGCCCATGAAGATAAAGGCTGATATGACTTATACCCTCGTCCATGAACCCGAAAGACTGGTGATCGCCTACAGTTCTCTCAATACCAAAAGCATAAAGGCGGAATCGAAGAAGCTGCATATCGAAAACAAGATCAATTCTGTCGTAAAGCGCAGGATAGTGCCTGTTCTTACCAAGGTAGTGCATATCCTACGTGAACTTTACACCACAGGCGAAGTCAGCATGGACAAGCTTTATGAAGGTGTAAACGACCGTTCATCCCGTGTGGCTACATTTCTTGCGGTGCTTGAACTTACCCGTTTCGGCAGAATTTCCATAAGCGACGATAATATGATCGTCTATCTGAAATCAAGAAAGAACGGAGGAAGAAAGGTTTGGAGATCAAAGAAAAGCTCGGAGCAATAGAGGCTATTCTATTTGCCAGCGGCGAACCCATAGAGCTTTACCGTCTTTCAGAGGCGAGCGGTGTGGAAACGGGAAGTGTTCCCGATATCATACGCCTTCTCAACGAGAGATACTCCGACAACGGCAGCGGTATCTGCATAAAAAAGCTGGACAGCAGCTATCAGATGTGTACCAATGAGAAGTATTCCGAGCAGATACGTGCCGCTCTCGAAACAAAACGTTCAACTCCGCTTTCAAATGCGGCTATGGAGGCTCTTACAATTATCGCCTACAACCAGCCTGTATCCAAGGGATTTGTTGAAAATGTGCGAGGAATAGACAGTTCCTCCGTTATCAATAACCTTGTTGAAAAGGGACTTGTTGAAGAGGCGGGACGTCTTGATGTTCCGGGAAAACCCATAGTATACCGTACCACATCTGTTTTCCTCAGAAGCTTCGGCCTCAGTTCGGTGGCAGATCTTCCGCCCCTTGCAGGACAGGCTGAAACTGTCACTACAGATGAACAAATGGATATCGACGATATAACAGACTCAGAAAACGCTGAAGAAAACTGACACAGGAAGGATGTGTGCCCTGAATGGCGGTACTGCTTATCATATTAAAAATTCTGCTTATAATCGTTCTTGTCCTGCTGGGCATGATCCTGCTGGTCATGGCAATGCCGATCGGAGCTGATATCAGCTATATTGACGGCAAGTTCACATACAGGGTAAGGGCTTCGTTTATCAACATCATGGACTCTGACGGCAAGGGAATAGTCGGATGGATAAAAAAGCTGAAAAGCAAGCCCAAGAAGCCAAAAAAACCTAAGCCAATAAAGGAGAAAAAGCCAAAGAAAAAGAAGTCGGTGGTCAATGATGAGGCCTATCTTGAGGACTTTGACTTCGACAGCGATGACGATATCATCGTTCCCGATATATCCGGCGAGGACGCAGTTGAGGCTGATGAAGCCGTGGAAACTGCTGTGACCGCTGTTCCCGATAAGAAGGAAAAGAAACACCGCAAAAAGAAGAAAGAGGAAGAACTCCCTGCTGATCCTTTCGAGGAAGTGGAAGACGAACCCGAAGAAGAGGAGAAACGCTCTCTCGGTGACTGGGTGGAACTTGGAATGGGAGTATGGGAAAGCGCACAGCGTCCTCTGCTGAAGATATTCAAGGCTTTCCACTTTCAGGATCTGTATATAGATTTCGTCATCTCCGACGAGGACGCTTACGACTGTGCGCTGAAGTACGGCAAGTACAGCGGAATGGTCTACAACATCATCGGCTTCCTCAGCACAGTCTTCACAGTAAGGCTGAAAACTGTGGATATCGGCTGCGGATTCGGTCTCAGCAAGAGCAAATGGGACGCATCATGCAGGATATTCTTCCGTGCAGGATCAATGGTTATTGCAGGACTCTGGTTCCTGATAACATATTTAACACGCATATTCATTCCCGGTAAACTCAGGAAAATGAAAAGAAAAAAATCCGCCGCAAGGCAGAAGTGAGGTAATATTATGAGTACAAACAACACACCTGTTTCAGATCTTTTAGGCATTTCCATTGAAAAGATCAAGGAGATGGCTGACGTTAACGCTATTATCGGAGAACCTATCAAGCTTGCGGACGGTACAACTATCATCCCCGTTTCAAAGGTTTCCTACGGCTTTGCTTCGGGCGGTTCAGACCTCCCGTCTAAGTACGACAAGGACCTTTTCGGCGGCGGTGCAGGCGCAGGCGTTTCCATCAAGCCTGAGGGATTCCTCGTTATTTCTCCCGACGGCGCAGCAAAGATGGTGACTATGGAAGGCAAGACCGATCCGATCAGCAGTGCTATCGAGAATATGCCCGGTATCATCGACAAGGTGACAGGCTTCATCAATGACCGCAAAAAGGGCGGTGAAAAGGACATCCTCGACGACGACGGCTCGGTATCTCTCAACTAAGTGACATAATCTGCTGTACCTCCGCATATCCTTTAGCAAAAAGGACAAACGGAGGTATACCAATGAAAAGGATAGTCATTACTGCACTTGCGCCGTTCATTTTTCTCAGCGCTGCGGCGGAGAGAACAGTCTCTGCGGCGCAGCGCCCCGAGGTTTCGGCGAGAGGAGCAGTTCTAATATCAGCGGATACGGGAGAGATCGTCTTTTCCGCGAACTTCTCGGAGAAGCTTCCCATGGCGAGCACCACCAAGATCATGACTACTCTGCTTTGCCTTGAAAGCGGTGATCTTTACGATGAATTCGTGGTGGACAGCGACGCTATCCACGTTGAAGGCTCATCCATGGGGCTTGTGGAAGGCGACACTGTCACGAAATATGCGCTCTGCGTGGGAATGCTCCTGCCATCTGGAAATGATGCGGCGAATGCCTGTGCGGTCAAGCTGGCTGGTTCACTTGAAAACTTTGCTGTCATGATGAACGATAAGGCGAAGGAACTGGGACTTTCCCACACTTACTTCGTCACTCCGTCAGGACTGGAAGGTGAGGGGCACGGCAGTTCCGCATACGACATGGCCATGCTTGCCCGTGAAGCACTGAGGAATGAGACTTTCCGTGAGATATGCTCCTCGGAGAATATGGAGATAGAGTTCGGCGCTCCGCCCTATAAGCGGTGGCTGAAGAATACAAACAAACTGCTGTCCATGTATGACGGAGTTTACGGCGTAAAAACGGGATTTACCGACGAGGCGGGAAGATGCCTTGTCAGCGCCTGTGAGCGTGACGGGAAAGACCTTATATGCGTTACTCTCAATGACAGGGACGACTGGAACGACCATATGGCCATGTATGACTACGGCTTTGAAACAGCCGTAAACGTGGATATCCCTGTCCCTGACGGATATACGGTAAGACTGGCAGGCAGTGAGAATGACACTCTTTCCGTCAGCCCCGAAAGCGGTTCTGTCACAGTCACATCCATGTCTGCGGATACGGACAGTTTCGGATTTGAGGTAGTCGCTCCGCCTTTTGTGTACGCTCCCGTGAAAAAAGGGGATGCCGTTGCACAGTTAAGGCTGACTTTCAAAGGCAGAGAGGTCAGGACCATCCCTCTGTATGCCGATGAGGACGCTGAATATGCTTCTCATGCCGAGAAGAAAAGCGGCCCCGTAAATAATATCATCACAAAGCTCAGAGATTTTTTCAACGAGCGGAATTGGAGATAAAGTGGAAAAGATAAGAATTCAGAAAATGATAGCCGACAGCGGTGTCTGCTCAAGACGTAAAGCTGAGGAACTCATATCCAGAGGCAGGGTAAAGCTTAACGGCCACCCTGTTAAACTGGGAGATAAGTGCGGCTTCAAGGATATAATCACTATTGACGGCGAAAGGCTCTATATACCGAAGAAAAAGAGCTTCCGCTACATTATCATGAACAAGCCGAGAGGCTATGTTACTACCGTTTCGGACGAACTGGACAGACGCTGCGTTATGGATCTCCTTGACGATGTTGAGGACAGAGTTTACCCCGTAGGCCGTCTTGACAGAAACTCAGAGGGACTCCTTCTCTTTACAAATGACGGAGAATTTGCCAACAGCATAATGCACCCCAGCCGCCATATCTCAAAGACTTACCGTGTAACTGTACGTCCCGATATCAGCGACGAACAGCTCATTCAGCTTTCCGAAGGCGTGGAGTTCGACGGCAAGAGAACTCTCCCTGCAACTGTTATCGTCAAGGATAAACAGCCCGGCAGAGTCGTTCTCCTCATGACTATCAAAGAAGGCAGAAACCGTCAGATCCGTAAGATGTGTGAGGCTGTGGGACTTGAAGTTGCCCGTCTGCGCCGTACAAGTATCGGTCCTATCAAGCTTGGTATGCTCAAGCCGGGTACTTACCGTGACCTGACAGCAGAAGAACTGAGAGCTATCAGAAACGCCATAGGCAAGGAGAAGTGATATGCTGGAGATACAGGAAAGATTCAGCACCGAAGGCTATGAAAAGCTTGTGGAAAAGGCAGGCAGTTCACAGCTCCATATCACCGAAGCACTTGACGGAGAACGTGTAACAGGCTATATCGCTTATTCCTACGGCAGCGACAAGACTACGGTATACGGCTTTGACGACGGGGGAGACATACTTCTCTGCGACGGACTTGTCAGATCGGTGATGTTTAAAAGTGTGCTGAAAGGCATCGAGCATATGCTATTTGAAATTGACGGCGGTTTTGACAATCTGAAAAAACTCCGCTTCCTGAAGGATGACAGCCGAATGTGCTCTGATCTGAGCGGATTCATGGATTCCTGCAAGAGCTGCGGACATAATAAATAAGCACCAATATTAAGAAAGAAAGGGGCGCTTTGAAGTGCCAATCAGAATTTCATCCGAGCTTCCAGCATTCAAAACGCTTGGCGATGAAAATATATTCGTAATGTCTAAGGAAAGGGCGGAGCATCAGGATATCCGTCCCCTTAAAGTTATCATTCTCAACATCATGCCGAAAAAGATCGAGACCGAAAGTCAGCTTATGAGACTGCTCAGTAATACTCCGCTTCAGGTGGATATCGATCTTCTTCAGATGGCTTCCCATGTGTCAAAGAACACCTCACAGGATCATATGGCTTCATTCTACAAGACTTTTGATGAAGTGAAGGACGACCGCTATGACGGCATGATAATCACAGGTGCTCCCGTTGAACTCCTGGAATATGAGGAAGTCGATTACTGGAAGGAAATATGCGAGATAATGGAATGGTCCAAAACTCACGTATTTTCCACAATTTATATATGCTGGGCCGCTCAGGCAGGCCTTTACTACCACTACGGCATACCGAAATATGCTCTCGATCAGAAAATGTTCGGAATATTTCCGCACCGTGCTGTAGTCAGCAACTGTCAGCTTCTCAGAGGCTTTGATGATGTGTTCTATGTTCCCCATTCACGAAACACCGAGGTACGTGCAGATGATATCGAGCGTATACCTCAGCTGGAGATACTTACTGTTTCGGATATGTCGGGAGTTCATATCGTTGCCAACAAGAACGGCAGACAGTATTTCATAACAGGTCATTCCGAGTACGACAGGGACACTATCGCTAATGAGTATAAGCGTGACGTGGCAAAGGGAATAGATATACAGATACCGTACAACTATTTCCCCGATGACGACCCGAATAACGTACCGTTGTTTTCGTGGAGATGTACAGCTAACCTCATGTTTTCCAACTGGCTGAATTACTGCGTTTACCAGAAGACTCCGTATAATCTGGAAGAACTGGAGGTCCGCAACTGGAACTGGGAAACAAGTCTGTAAAGGAGTAGAATATGGACGATCTCGATAACAAGGACTATAACAGCGAATCAGGCACTCCATTTGAGCCGACTATCGGAGATATGGAGGACGACAGAAGATATGTTCCCGGATTTGAAGATCAGCAGGGAACAAGTATTTCTCAGCCCGATGGAAATATTGGACAGGCACCGACTTATCAGAATGGCGGTATTCAGCAGTCCTCTGCACCTCAGCAGCCATACAGCGGCTATAATAATGCACAGCAGCAGTATGGTCAGAACGGCAAAAGCTATGATAATACGGGCGGATACAGTCCCTACGGAAATATCCGTCAGTACGACAGTCCGCAGTATAACAACAATCAGAACTACAACGGCGGTTATCAGCAGAATTATCAGTATGATCAGCCTGTCTACAATAACGGCTATTACGGTCAGCAGCCATATGCACGGAATATCCAAAAGGATTCGGGACTTGCCATTGCTTCAATGGTGATCGCACTGGTGAATCTTATCGTTTTCCGCACATTATTGAGTATCATCGCCGTACCGCTCAGCCTTATTTTTGCCATAGTTTCACTTGCACAGAAAAGGAGCGGAAAAGGCTTTGCTATCACAGGAATCGTGGTTTCTGTTATCTCAATGATCCTGATAGGTACCGTCATTGCCCTGTTTGTCAAGGTCTACCCTGACTTTGAGTATTTCGCTGAAAATCAGCAGCAGATCATTACCGAATATCAGGAAGACGGAACTATCCCCGAGCAGTATGAGAAGTACAATGATCCTAAGTATGACAAGCTGTGGAAATCAATGGGACTGAAGGACTTCAATGAGTTTTTCGGTATGCTTATCGATAAGTATATCTCGGATTATTCAAATGATGACTATGAATATGAATACGAAGAGGACTATGACCACGGCATCACAGACCTAGCTTTAACGTAAAATACTCCGCTGTAACCGTATATCAGTTACAGCGGAGCTTTTTATGCGGTTATCTGCAGCATCCGAAAAGCTTGCAGAGGAGCGCAAAGATGTTATTGCACATGACCGATACCTCCTTGTTTAGGCAACACCGCACAAAGCTTGTGCTGAAGATGCGCCGACAGATTTTTTCGTCAGATTGTATAGAAATTCCGCAGGCATACTATCGTATGTCAA
>CADBAC010000024.1 GCA_902792495.1 Ruminococcus flavefaciens
TTTCAAGTGCGCCCTATAATGGGCAAAAATTCTATTAAAAGTCTTTGGAAAGGGGGTACGGGGGAAGAACCTTTCCTCAGAAAGGTTTTCACCCGATAAATGCGTATAAAGCTGCTGTATGAGTACCACGGTTAAGTGCGCTTTTTTATACGTCCTTATGTCGGTCGATGATAAGTTTTATTGAGTCGTAGAGGTGAGGTTTCAGTTCGCTTATCGGGCATGGATCCTCGTAAAGAATTGCCGAATAGCAGGTGGCTGACACAAGCTCGATTATCATGAAAAGCATTATTTCGGGGTCCTTGAACTGATAAGGTGCTTCCGAAAGCATACGATAATACACATCCGAGAAGTTCACATCCTCATCGGATGTGGGGGATGTAAGGGCTGTTTTGAATATTCCCCAGCTGAGATTCTTGGAAATAAATGTAAGAAGCGACTGGTTTGCGTTAAGCTGATTTATGATATTATCTACTATTTTGATGATCTTGTCCTCGAAGCTGAGGTCATCGGAATTATTGCCGAGGGCATCCACAGCGTTTCTGAAAAGCTGGCTGGATTTATGGGATATGAGCCTGTTGCGGATATCGTATTTATCCTTGAAATACAGGTAAAAAGTGCCCTTTGCAACACCTGCCTGATTTACGATATCAGTGATAGATGTTTTACTGAAGCCCTTTGTGGTAAAGAAATCGAAAGCTGTCTTCAGCAGGGTATTCTCTTTGATCTTTTTGTTTACGTCAACTTTTCCCATTTTATTCTCCTTGTAGCGGAAAGTCAAAAATGACTTTTTTATTCTGAACGGTGAATGATGATAAAGAGTGCTTTTTCTCATTATAACTCAGAAAACGTCGTATGTCAAGCGTTAAAAAATGACCAATGATTAAGATTTCGGTATCTGAAAATTGTGCAGGTCTACAAAAATTATGACCAATCGTCATTTTTAAGCTTTTTGGAGTTGACTGCTGGTCATTTTTGTAATATACTGAAGTTGTAATAAAAAATGAACACTGGTCATTTATATATGAAAGGATGATACTATGCTGAAATTAGGTGAATGGATAGCACGGCACAGAGTTCTCATACTTATTATAGGTGTACTTCTTCTGATACCGTCTGCTTTCGGATTTCTTCACACCCGTGTAAATTACGATATACTCTCCTATCTGCCAAAGGATATCAACACTATGGTGGGTCAGGATATACTCAAGGATGACTTCGGTCAGGGAGGCTTCTCCCTTGTTATGGTGGAGGGCATGAGCGATAAGGAAGTCGCCGCAACTGCCGACAAAATAGCCGATATCGACCACGTTTCAAACGTTGTCTGCTATCAGTCGCTTACCGACTGCACCATACCAAAGGAGATCCTCCCTCAGAAAGTCTACGACTTCTTCAACAAAGATGATACTACAATGATGGCGGTATTCTTCGATGATACCACTTCCGCAGACGGCACTCTTGATGCCGTTGAGGAGATGAGGGCGGTTACCTCAAAGCAGTGCTTCATAAGCGGTATGTCAGCCATTACTCTTGATATGAAAAAGCTGACACAGAGCGAAACTCTCATATATGCCGCAATTGCATCAGTGCTTACAAGTATCGTGCTTCTCCTTGCTATGGATTCTTTCCTCATCCCTGTATTCTTCATGCTGAGCATAGGTTTCGCCATTGCCTGGAACCTTGGAACAAATATGCTTCTCGGTGAGATATCCTTCATTACTCAGGCACTGGCGCTTGTGCTTCAGCTGGGAGTTACCATGGATTACTCCATATTCCTCTGGCACAGCTACAAGGAACAGCTCACATATTATCCCGATGACAAGAACAAGGCTATGGCTCAGGCAATTGCCAACACCGTTACCTCAGTCGTGGGAAGTTCATTCACAACAGTTGCAGGCTTCCTTGCAATGTGCTTCATGACGTTCACACTTGGTCTTGACCTGGGAATCGTAATGGCAAAGGGCGTTGTATGCGGAGTTATCTCCTGCGTAACGATCCTTCCTGCGCTTATCCTTGTATTCGACAAGGCGATAGCAAAGACCTCGCACAAGGACCTTATGCCGCAGTTCGGCAGAATTTCCTCATTTATAGTGAAACATTCATGGATGTTCCTCATAGGAGCGATAGTTCTTCTCATTCCTGCCGCATACGGCAACAGCAACTACGGCGTTTACTACAAGCTGGACAGCACTCTCCCGAAAGAACTTGACAGCGTTGTTGCGAATACAAAGCTTTCGGAAGAATATAACATGAACAGCACTCACATCCTTATGATAGATTCAGACCTCAGCGCCAAGGAGGCACACAAGCTGACAAGCGAAATGGAAAAAGTGGACGGAGTTAAATTCGCATTGGGCTTCAATTCACTGGTTGGCTCGGCAATCCCCGAAGAGGTCATCCCCGATTCCGTAAAGGAAGTCCTCAAGAGTGACGAATGGCAGATAATGCTCATAGGCTCTGAATACGAAGTCGCTTCCGACGAGGTAAACGAACAGGTGGCAAAGCTGAATGACATAGCTGAAAAGTACGACGATGACGCAATGCTCATAGGCGAAGCTCCTGCAACAAAGGATCTTATCGAGATTACAGACAAGGATTTCAAGGTAGTCAACTTCCTTTCAATAGCCGCAATATTCCTTATCATAGCCTTCACATTCAAGTCGGTATCACTTCCGATAATACTTGTCTCGGTCATAGAGCTTGCTATAATGATAAACCTTGGAATATCCTGCTTCACAGGCACAAGGCTCTCATTTATCGCTCCTATAGTAATAGGCACGATACAGCTTGGCGCAACAGTTGACTATGCGATACTAATGACGACACGTTACCGCACAGAGCGCAGCAGCGGCAAGGACAAAAAGGAATCCGTGGGCATAGCGCTGAGCACATCCATAAAGTCGGTCATCACATCGGCTCTGGGCTTCTTTGCAGCAACAGTTGGAGTTGCGCTTTATTCCGATATCGGACTTATCTCGGAGCTGTGTATGCTTCTGGCAAGAGGTGCGCTTATTTCCATGGGAATAGTTGTAACAGTTCTGCCGTCAATGTTCATGCTTCTTGACAATGTCATATGCAAAACCAGTGCAGGCTTTGGTCAGGACAGAGAAAAGAATCACAAACTCAGACTTGGATTTCTACATTAACACCGGCTTGTCCGACGAAAAAACGAACTGTTTCTGATTGATAGAAAGGAAGTATCATTATGAAAACATATAATAAAGTCATCGCAGGCGCACTTGCTGTCCTCTTTTCGGCAGGCGCTACAGGTTCGATAGCATATGCAAATAACAGCGGCGAAAAGAAATTAGCCGAAACCGAAACAGAAGAAGCAGGCTCAGACAGCGAGGAAAGCCGCAAGTCAAACGGTCAGTCCGCTTTCAAGGATGAGACTGTGTACGTACTCTGCAACAGCGATTCATCGGTGAAAAACGTAGTCGTAAGCGACTGGCTGAAAAATGCTCCCGCACTCAGCGACCTTGCGGATATATCCTCTCTCAGCAACATTGAAAACGTCAAGGGCTGGGAGGACTTCACAGCTGACGGCGAGAAGCTGAAATGGTCCGCTGACGGAAACGATATCTACTACAAGGGTACTTCAGACAAAGAACTCCCCGTAGGCGTAACTATCAGCTATTATCTGGACGGCAAAAAGGTCGCTCCCGAGGATATCAAGGGCAAAAGCGGTCATCTTGTCATACGCTGGGACTACACAAACAATCAGCGTGTTGTGACAGAAGTCGGCGGCGAAAAGAAGGAGATATGCGTGCCTTTCATGGCAGCAAGTGCGGCAGTCCTCAGCACAGACAAATTCGTTAATGTTGAAGTGACGAACGGCAAGGTGATCTCAGACGGCGAAAAGCTTATCGTTGCAGGCATGGCTTTCCCCGGACTTAATGACAGTCTGGGACTTGAAGATGTGGAAGGCCTTGATGTTGATATCCCCGAAAGCTTTCAGGTCGAGGCAGATGTGACAGATTTCGACATGGCTTCATCTGTTACAGTGGTTTCAAACGACATCTTCTCGCAGTTAGACATTGACGGTACAACTTCATTCGATGAGTTAAAGGATAAGCTTGGACAGTTAAGCGAAGGCGCAGAAAAGCTGACGGACGGTACAGCCGCTCTCTATGACGGTATAAAGCAGCTTTCAGGCGGTTCGGGCGACCTGACCGACGGTATCGGCAAGCTTCTCAGCGGCTCAAATGAATTAAAGAGCGGTGCGGATCAGCTTTCAGACGGTTCAGTGAAGCTTGGCGACGGCGCTAAGACTCTCTCTGACGGTGCGGCAACTCTTGCAGACGGTCTCAAAGACGCAAAGGACGGTTCATCCGCTCTGGCTTCGGGTGCGGCTCAGGCAAAGGACGGAGCAGCTTCTCTCAGCGACGGTGCAGCAAGTGCAAAGGACGGCTCTGCTCAGCTTAACGCAGGTCTGGGACAGCTTTCCGACGGCGCAAAGGCTCTTGGCGACGGTATCGACTCCGCAAAGGAAGGTTCCGATTCTCTCGCAGCAGGATTCACACAGGTACAAGGCGGTGCATCCGAACTCCAAAACGGCGCTGCACAGCTTACAGGCGGAGTTTCACAGCTGACGGACGGCAGCGCACAGGTGAAGAACGGATCGGCAGCTCTGGCAGAGGGAGCATCGGAACTCAGCAAAGGTGCGGCAGTTTTAAGCGGCTCGGCTAAACAGGTATCAGACGGCATAAGCTCAGTCAAGGGCGGAGCAGATCAGCTTGCAGTCGGCATTGATTCTGCAAAGACAGGCGCAGATCAGCTTGCAGAGGGCGCTTCACAGCTGACAGCAGGTGCAGATCAGCTTTCACAGGGCATCGCTCAGGCAGGTGCTTCACTGGATACGACAATAGCCGCAAATGAACAGGCTCTTGCCGCATTGCAGGCACTTTACGCTCAGTCACCTTCACAGGAACTGGCGGTAGCTGTCGGCACTTTACAGCAGACTATCGAAGGACAGAAGCAGATAGCTGCTTCAATGGCCGAAAACGGACAGCTTTCCGCAGGCGCTCAGGCAGTAAAGGCAGGCTCACAGCAGCTTGACACAGGTCTCGGACAGCTCAGCGAAGGTCTCGGCAGTGCTCAGACGGGTTCAGCTTCATTACAGCAGGGACTTGCTCAGCTTGACGAGGGCGGCAAGGCTCTGGCAGGCGGCGCAGAACAGCTTTCGGGTTCGTCTGTACAGCTTTCAAAGGGAGCCGCAGATCTCTCAACAGGTGCGGCCGCACTTGACGGAGGTATCGCATCTCTTGCAGACGGAAGCACTGCTCTCACAGGCGGACTTGATTCCCTTATCGCAGGCATAGATCAGCTTTCAGCAGGCAATATCAGCCTTAATGACGGACTGAAAAAACTTTCCGCAGGCGCAGTTGACCTCAGCGGCGGATTCGGTCAGGTCACAAACGGTGCAGCTGCTCTTGACAGCGGACTTGCACAGCTTAAAGACGGTTCATTCGCTCTCAGAGGCGGTATCGGTCAGCTTGCAGAGGGCGCAGGCGCACTTGACGGCGGTCTCTCACAGCTTCTCAGCGGCGGAAATCAGCTTTCGGGCGGAGCAAAAACTCTCTATGATTCCGTACTCACTCTCAGCGGCGGCGCAAAGAAGCTTTCCGACGGCGCAGGCGAACTGAATACAGGTATCGGCACTCTCGCAGACGGAAGCACAGCCCTTGTTGACGGTGTTGCACAGCTTGAAAGCGGTGCTAAGGAACTCAACAGCGGCATGATAAAGTTCAATGACGAGGGCATCTCAGTGCTGACAGGCGCAGTAAATGAGGATCTCCCTGATATTATAGACAGATTCAAGGCACTCCGTGACGCTTCAAAGTCATACAACAGCTACTCGGGAATCTCCGACGACATGAACGGAAGCGTAAAGTTCATCTATATGTTCGACGGTACTGACTAAGCTATCCCCAACCAATAATATATATAGCCGAAAGGCACTCACTTGACCGTGGGTGCCTTTTGGTATATGCGCTTCGGGCCGTGCATAGAATGTGCGGAGGAGTGATATTATGGCGGAAAAGTACATCATAGCGCTTGCAGGGAATCCGAACGTGGGAAAATCTACGGTATTCAACGCACTGACGGGAATGGATCAGCACACGGGCAACTGGTCTGGCAAGACAGTCACGGACGCATACGGAAGTTTCCGTTACGCAGGGGCGGAGTTTGAACTGGTCGATATCCCCGGGATATACTCGCTGAGGGCTAATTCAGCAGAGGAAAAGGCGGCTGCGGACATGATAAGCTTCGGCGGCGCTGACGCTGTAGTTGTTGTGTGCGATGCGACCTGCCTTGAGCGGAATCTTTCCCTTGTGCTTCAGACTATGGGATGTGCGGAGAGAGTGCTGGTCTGCGTCAATCTTATGGACGAAGCCGAGAAAAAGGGTATAAAGGTGGACATTACAAAGCTGAGCGGGATACTTGGAGTTCCCGTTACAGCCGCATCTGCCCGAAGCGGAAAGGGACTTGATGAACTGAAAGAGGCGATGTTCAGGCTTGTGAATGAAGTTCCCACAGAACATCCGCTGACGATTTTTTCAGATGAGACTGAAGCGGCAATAGCTGAGTTTTCAACATTGGCGGATGAAGATGTTGAAAAGTCGCCGTCCCGTGAAATGATAATACGGATGCTGTGCGGTGATGAGGAGTACATCCGCAATGCAAAAGAAAACGGACTTCTTTTGGAGTCTGCCGCAGAGGGCCTTATATCGGCGATCCCCGAAAATTCCGCAAATATCCGTGACGAGGTGATTGCCACGGAAATAAGGCGGTCGGCAGAGACAGCCGCTCAGACCGTAAGCTGTGGAAAAGTCTCACCTTACAGCCGTGACAGGAAGCTTGACCGCATATTCCTCAGCCGAAAAACAGGCATTCCTGCAATGCTGCTGCTGTTGGGGATAACGCTGTGGATAACTGTCATCGGTGCGAATTATCCCTCCGACCTTCTGGGGAAAGCTTTATTCGGACTTGGCGGCCTTATGTCCGAGGGATTGCTGAAAATCGGCGCTCCGCAATGGCTGGAGGGAGTGCTGATACAGGGAATATACAAAGTCCTTGCGTGGGTGGTATCGGTAATGCTGCCGCCTATGGCTATATTTTTTCCAATGTTCACGCTTCTGGAGGATCTTGGATATCTGCCGAGAATGGCTTTTCTCATGGACCCTTGCTTCCGCTGTGCGAATGCCTGCGGAAAACAGGCTATCACTATGGCTATGGGCATGGGCTGTAATGCCTGCGGAGTTACTGGCTGCCGTATCATCGACTCGCCCCGTGAAAGGCTTATAGCGGTGCTGACCAATAATTTTGTCCCATGCAACGGAAGATTTCCCACTATCATAGCCGTTATCACCATGTTCTTCGCTGTTGGGAGAGGTGCGGCATCGTCGGTATTTTCGGCACTTCTTTTACTGGCAGCCATACTTCTCGGAGTCACCGTGACTTTGCTTGTGTCGAAGCTGCTGTCCGTGACACTGCTGAAAGGTGAAGCTTCCTCATTCACACTGGAGCTCCCCTCCTACCGCCGTCCGCAGATAGGAAAGGTGCTGATACGCTCGGTGCTTGACAGGACAATATTCGTCCTCGGAAGAGCCTGCACAGCCGCTGCGCCCTGCGGACTGCTGATATGGCTGATGGCGAATATCCGCATAAACGGCGGCACTCTCCTTTCATCGGCGGCGGATATCCTTGAACCTTTCGGACACCTCATGGGACTGGACGGAGTGATACTTTTAGGCTTTATTCTGGGATTTCCTGCCAACGAGATAGTGATGCCCATAATCATGATGACCTACCTTGCACAGGGAAGCCTTACCGAGCTAAGCGATATTTCGCAGATTCATTCACTTCTCTCAGGGCATGGCTGGACGGTCTCAACAGCGCTGTGCATGGTCATATTCACCCTTTTCCACTTCCCGTGTGCGACGACTTGTATGACCGTGAAAAAAGAAACGGGAAGCCTGAAGTGGACTGCTCTCAGTTTCCTCCTGCCTACGATAACGGGAATAGTGCTTTGCATGGCTGTAAACGGAATACTCAGCGTTTTAACATGACAAAAAGGCAGCTTAATAAATATACGTTAAGGATAAAAGATGGCAAAATATACAATCAAAAGAGCGGTATAATGTTGAATTTACCAAAAATCTGCCAATATCAACATTTTTATTTTACATTTGGTGGATTATGTGCTATAATGTAAGATGTAATAAAATGTAAGGCAGGGATTTAGGCCATCACTGCCGAAATTTTTCATGATGCTGTATCCATAGGCAGGATACAGCCAAAACAAAGGAGTGTAACTATGCTAAGCAGAACCCGCAATCTCTCTCAGCGGCTGGTATCTGTTATTGCTGCACTTGCTGTCATCATGACCGTACTGTTGGTTTTCCCGACTGTTCAGGTCCATGCGGCAGGAAATGACCTGTATGTAGGCTACTCAGGCAAGAGCAATAACTTCTCAACCGTGCAGGATGCCGTAAATAAAGCGGCTTCCATCAATCCATCCAACGAGTCGCAGCGTGTGACTATCCACATCGCACCGGGCACTTACCGCCAGCAGGTAGTAGTGCAGACTCCATACATCTCATTCGTAAACGACGAACCCTCAAAGGGCGACGTTGTTCTCACATGGTACTACGGTATCGGCTACAAGTATTACAGCGCAAATGCCAAGGGCTATTATGACGCTTCCCTTGCTAACTCAAAGAGCAGCAAGAATGTGGCTAACTACCGTTGGGGCGCAACTGTACAACTGTGGCCGAAGGCTACATACTTCAAGGCTGAGAACATCGTATTCGAGAATTCCTTCAACCGCTACATGACCAAAGAGGAAGTAGCTGACGGTGTTGAGTGCACAAATGAAACGCTCAAAGTTCAGCGAAACAGCAATGTTGACGTTCAGTCCAAGGCCTATACCGAACGTGCAGCAGCTCTCTCTGTTGACACAGGCTATGCTGAATTCCTCAACTGCAAGATGCTTTCAAGCCAGGATACCCTTTACACAGGCGGTTCACCTCAGTATTACAAGAACTGTCTCATCGAGGGTCAGACAGACTACATCTTCGGCGGAAGCAACGCTGTATTCGATCAGTGCGAGCTTCGCTGGAAGGGCTACAGCTCAGGCTCTACAGGCGGCTACATCACAGCTGCAAGATCACAGGGCGATCCCTACACAGGCTATCTTTTCAGCAACTGCAAGGTAACAGCTAATCCTCAGCTTACCGTAAAGACAGGCTATCTGGGCAGACCATGGGGTCAGACCGCAAAGGTGCTCTTTGTGAATACTACTCTCCAGGACGGCAATATGATCGCTGCTGAGGGCTGGTACTCAATGAGCGGCGTTCAGCCCGAAACAGTTGACGGCTTCAAGGAAAACGGCACAAAGCTTGCTAACGGCTCAAAGGTAGATCTCAACCTGAAGAACTACATGAACAACTGGACTCCGTCCTTTATCAATGGTTCATCTTCACAGCAGGGCAGCGAACCTCAGCAGCCTTCAAATCCATCCGTAAGCGGTGCTGTAAAAACCTGCGGCGGCTGGTACGAAGAAGCATTTGCAGAGTGGGACAGCTCAAAGATAGGCTCAAATGTTAAGGTAAGCTATGCACCCGCAGGCTCATCTGCATTCACAGAAGTTGACTCTGCTCTCATCAGAGGCTCAAGAGTTGACATTCCCGGACTCAAGGGCAACACAGAATATACACTGAATATCGCAGGCTCATCAGGCTCTGCACAGTGCACAGTCAAGACAATGGCATTCGACAGAAGCGGTTACGCTCACTGGAACTACAATTCAGGCGTAGGCGCTTACAACAACGACGGTACTCTAAAGTCAGGCGTTACCGTTATCTACGTTACAAATTCCAACAAGGACTCTATCGAATACGGCGGCAAGACAGGCCTGTACAATATCTTCTACAGCGCTAAGCCAAAGAATGTGGTATTCCGTCTCATCGGCAATATCGACGTACCGTCAGGCGCTAAGGCAAACGACGGCAAGCAGAACGACGGTTCAAGTATGCTTTACCTCCAGAACGCTGAAAACGTTACTATCGAAGGTATCGGCTACGATGCAAACCTTAACAAGTGGGGCTTCGAGATGAAGCGCTGCACAAGCTGTGAGGTAAGAAACCTCTGGCTTGGTCAGTACCCCGATGACGGCATCTCAATGACAGGTACAGCAGATTCCAAGTCAACACGTATGTGGGTACATAACAACACCATCGAAAAGGGCTACAACGCATACGCAGGCAACGGCACTGTTGACGCTGATAAGGCTGACGGCGACGGTTCAGCTGATATCAAGTGGTCTGAGTACGTTACTATTTCCTACAACGAATTCAAGGACGGACATAAGACTTCTCTCGTCGGCGGCGGAGTTACACAGTTCCAGGACTGGATAACCTACCACCACAACTGGTTCAACAATACCGAATCACGTAACCCCCGTGCAAGAAATGCACACATCCACAGCTACAACAACTACTTCTACAATAATTTACAGTACGGCATCGGTGCTTCCTATAACTCAAAGATATTCTCCGAGAACAACTACTACGAGAAGGTAAATCTCCCTCTCGATGCTGTTAATATGGGAAATGATGCTTACTCAGGAACTATCAAGTCATTCGGAGACAAGTTCGACGGCTGTACAATGGGCAGCGGACTTGCTTACCAGATAGTGAACTCAAAGTCCGACAAGGCCAACATCGGCAACCTGAAATCAGGCGGCGACGGCTACGACAACTTCGATACCGATCCATCAAAGATGTACGGTTCATACAACCTCCAGTCAGCAGATGCTGCAAAGGCTGAGGTAAAGGCTTACGCAGGACGTATGCAGAACAAGGCTTACAATGCAGGCACTGTATCAGACGGCGGAAGCCAACTGGACCCTGTCGGCGAAAAGCAGGAAATTAAGAGCGACCTTATCGCAAGCCTTGATGTCAAGGATACAACTTACGGTTCAGCATGGTCACTTGATAAGAACACAGCAAACGGCTCAAAGGCATTCGGCGACCGTGACTTCAGTATCACTTCTCTCCCAAGCGGACTTGCAGGTGCTGAGCATATCATCACAGCCTGCGATTCCAAGAAGACAGACGCTGACCTTGCAGTTCTCACAGCTGCAAAGGATATTACAGTCTATGTTGCAATGGATCAGAGAAATGTTACACCTCCTGCATGGCTGGGAAGCTTCACAAAGACAGGCGATATCCTCGGTATCACAGACGCTGAGGGTGAAAAGCCATTCGATGTATACGCTATCGACCTTGCAGCAGGACAGTCGATCACTCTCGGTACAAACGGCATGATGGGCAACGTTATGGGCTACACTGCCTTTGTCAAGGAGAAGGAGATCGTTACCACCACCACTACAACAACGACTACTACAACTACCACCACCACAACAACGACCACAACAACAGTTACAACAACAGAAACTGATCCGTATATCCCTGCACTCACACCTACTCTTGCAGGCGATTCAAACTGCGACGGTATAGTTGATATTTCTGACGCTGTACTCATAATGCAGTCACTCTCCAACCCAAGCAAGTTCGGAGAATCAGGATCAGACTCAAGCCATATCACTGCTATAGGAAAGCTCAATGCCGATGTAGAAGGCGATGGAAACGGTGTTACCAATAAGGACGCACTGGAGATCCAGAGATTCATGCTTGAGCTTGTTGATAAACTGGCCAATGTTGTTAAATGACAGCAGAAATAAACTTTGGAAGACCGCACATATCCGTGCGGTCTTTCTGTTTTTCTTGACAAATAACATTCTCTATGATAAAATATAACCATATCTTTTATATTTACAAATAATGATAAAGGGAGTTGAAAAATATGAAATGTAAATACTGCGGATATGATATCCCGTTCGGCGCTCGTTACTGTGAGGAATGCGGAGCTACAGTTGAAGAAGAGACAGGAAGCGGAATTGATCTTACAAAACCCTCTGACGATCAGCCCACTATAAATAATACAGAAATGCTGGGAATAGGCGATCCCGACCCAAGATACAGCAATACCGATACACAGAACTACGGTCAGCAGAGTACACAGAGCGGCTACGGCCCTCAGCCTTTCGGCGCACAGCAGC
>CADBAC010000025.1 GCA_902792495.1 Ruminococcus flavefaciens
AGTATGTAAACAACAGCAAGGTTATGGATGACCTCATTTCTTCTGACACTGTATTCAACAAGACAATCACAGACAACATGGGCGGCCAGAACTTCTACGCTGCACTTGCTGAGAACGCTAAGCAGATCAACTTCAACGGACTCATCACAGAGTACGATGCAACAGTTAAGACTGACTTCATCAACGCTGTTAAGGAGAACTTCCTCGACGGTGGCGCTACATGGGAAGAGACAGTTGAAGCATTCAAGGATCTCGTATCTGAGGACATCACATCACTCGATTGGGATGAATAATTCCAGAGTCTAAATTAAGATTCTAAGATTGTTGCCTACGGAATACACCTGTATTCCGTAGGCGCATATTTATCAAAATTATTCTACATGGAGGGTTTTGTGTATGGCATCAGCTGCACAGAGGCGAATAAAATCAATCAGCTATGCTAAATATGGCTATCTGTTCATTCTGCCGTTCTTTCTCGTTTATTTCTTTTTCCAGTTATGGCCACTGATCAATACCTTTATCCTTTCTTTCCAGGATAACAAGGATTCACACTTCATCGGCCTTGACAACTATAAGACTATTCTTTTTGCTGTCGGTAACCGTACTGCCAAGAACGTCAGCAAAACTTTTTTCATGTCATTCAAAAATACAATAATACTGTGGGTTGGTAACTTTATCCCTCAGCTCATCCTGTCTCTTACACTTGCTGTATGGTTCACAGAAGCAAATACTAAGATCCCGGGAAAGGGCTTCTTCAAGGTAGTTATGTACCTTCCTAACATTATTACTGCCGCTTCAGTTGCTGTTCTTTTCCTTCAGCTCTGTGGTGAAGCAGAAAACGGCCCTGGTGCTCTCAACCTTCTCTTACACAAGATGGGTATCGTAGATCAGGATCAAGTTTCTGAAAAGTATGACACTATCAAATTCATTACGGGTATGTGGCAGTCCCGTGGTGTAGTTATGTTTATCCAGACATGGATGTGGTTCGGTAATACTATGATCATGCTCATGTCAGGTATCCAGGGTATCAACCCATCACTGTTCGAGGCTGCAAGCATCGACGGTGCTACAGGTATGCAGACTTTCTGGAAGATCACTCTTCCTCTTCTGAGCCCGATCCTTGCTTACACTCTTGTAACATCTATGATCGGTGGTCTCCAGATGTTTGATATTCCTTATCTCTATCATAAGGATCCTAATAAGGTAAGCAATAACCTCAAGACAGTTGCTGTATACATTTATGAGTATTTCCACGATCAGGTCGATCCTAAGATGGGATACGCAGGTGCTGCATCTGTTATTCTGTTCTTCATTACTCTCATCCTCGGCTGTATCGCATTCTACATGACAAGAGACAAGGATGCAATCGCTAAGAAGAAGATGATGAAGAAGAATGCAAAGCGTGAGAAGTTTGCTTCTAAGCAGTTTGGAGGTTATGGTGTATGAGTAAAATGAGCAAAACATATGGTGATGCTAAGGACAACTATACTGCTAAGCTCAGATTAAAGTCCACTATACTGACGATCTGGTTCATTATTCTGACAATAATCTGTCTGCTTCCTATTTACATTCTTATCATCAATGCTACAAGAAGTTCTACTGAGATCGCTAACGGTATCTCTTTCTTACCGGGCACAAACCTTGGAAAGAACATCGAAAAGGTATTCAAGGATACTAACTATCTGACTATCTTTAATGCTTTCATCGGTTATAAGAACAGCTTTATTATCACAGTTTGTGCTACATTCCTGAACGTTTTCTTCTCAGCTATGACAGCTTACGGCATCCATGTTTACGACTTCAAGCTCAAGGAAATTTCCTATACAGTTATTCTCCTTGTAATGATGGTACCTATGCAGGTTACTTCTGCAGGTTTCGTAGCATTCATGCTGAAATTGAAACTGACAGATACTTACTGGCCTCTTATAATCCCTGCGATCGCTGCTCCTGCTATTGTTTACTTCATGCGTTCTTACATGAAGTCCTCATTCCCACTTGAGATCGTTGAGGCTGCACGTATCGACGGATGCTCTGAGTTCAGAACATTCATCTCAATTGCAATTCCTATGATGAAGCCGGCTATCGCTGTACAGTCAATCTTTGCTTTCATCGCAAGCTGGAACAACTTCTATACACCTAACATGATCCTTATCAGCTCTAACTTCAAGCAGAAGACTCTCCCAATGATGATCTCTGCTATGCAGGCTTCAGATAAGTTCACTGATTATGGTGCAGTATATCTTGCAATTGCACTTTCAATTCTTCCTATCGTAATCATTTACGTACTCCTTTCAAGATTCATCATCGCTGGTGTTGCTCTTGGTGGTGTAAAGGAATAATTCAAAAAATTACAGCACACTTCGGTGTGCTGTTTTTTTGTGGGACGCTTCGGCGTCCTTTTTTTTGTGTCATAATGCTGTTGACCTGTGAATAGAATTAAACAAAGGAGGTGAGCGGATGTGATGAGTACAAGCATAAGAACTATCTGCGGTTATCTTACTCCTGATATCGGATCTGCACTTATGAAAGCAGAGAAGGAAGTATCGTGTGCTTCTGAGATAAGGCTTTATAATGGCAGGGGAGTTGTGATAGTTGACGGGAATAGTATAAAGTTTCTCAGCAAAGACGGGAGCGTTTCTCCAAAATTCAGCAGCAGTTGTATTACTGTGAACGGCGAACAATTGAAGATTATTCTTGCAAAACTCAGCAGGTATTCGGTTTACTGTCACGAAAGGGAACTCTCCGAAGGTTGTTTCGTGCTGGAGAATGGTGTGAGAGTCGGCATCAGCGGCACTTACAGCGAAGGCAGCAAGGGAACGATAAAGGATATCAGTTCCATGAATATTCGTATAGCCCGTCAGGTAATTGGCTGCGGCGAGAAATTATTCAGCAGTACATACGGTCGGAGCCTGCTTATCTGCGGAGCGGTCAATTCGGGAAAGACAACTATTCTCAGGGACCTGTGCAGGCAATACGGTAATGCAGAGAAGGTTTCGCTTATTGACAGCCGAAACGAAATTGCGGCTGTAGTCAAGGGCAGACCGACGAATGATGTGGGGATGCTGACAGATATCATCACTGGAAAAAGCAGGCATGACGGAGTTATAAGTGCGATACGTACACTTTCTCCCGGGTACATTTTCTGCGATGAGATAGGGGACAGCAGTGATGCCGAAGCTATCCGTGAAGGAATTGGCTGCGGTGTGAAGTTTATTGCGACCATTCACGCTGAGAACATGGACGACCTGCTAAGCCGAAGTGCTGTGCAGGAACTTCTGGAAACAGGCGCATTTGAAAAAGCAGCTTTTCTGTGGAGAAACGGTCGGGGAGTCAGAGAGATAAGGAGTCTTGGAAATGCTGATAAGAGTAGCAGGAGCGTGTCTTATTGTGATGTGCGGATCCCTGTGGGGAATTTCTAAAGCGGCAGTTTACAGGGACAAGCTGCGGATCTGCGATGACATCCTTATTATAATAAGAAGGACTGCCGGTCTTATCCGCTGCGGATGTGATACTTCTGAAATTCTTGCCGAACTGAAAGCGGAATCTGATATCTTTTCGGATATTCCTGATGATTTTTCAGTGACCGAGGATATCAACGAAATTCTGTGCAAAGCTGTTGAAAAGTCGGCGGCCGAAGGTGAAGAAAAAAATCTGCTCATGCGCTACTGCAAAGAACTGGGAACTACAGATATTGACGGACAGACTGCTATGCTCGGTTCTCTTGCGGAACTTGCAGATGAACTGAGAGAGCGCAGACGAGCCGATCTCACCAAATACGGACGGCTGTACAGGTCAGTGGGGATACTGTTCGGGCTTATGGCAGGAATAGCAATAATTTAAGGAAAGGTGCGGCAAATGGATATAGATCTCATCTTTAAGATCGCAGGTACGGGGATCATCGTGGCGGTGCTGAATCTGGTGCTGAAAAGGGCAGAGCGTGAAGAACAGGCGATGATGACCACACTTGCAGGCCTTATCGTTGTGCTGGTGCTGATAGTTGAGGAGATAGGCGATCTGTTCAACACGGTGAAAACGGTGTTCGGCTTATGGTAGACAGCTGTTTTCAGGTCTCGGTATTCTGCATCTGTGCGGCGGTGATTGCTGTAATTCTGAAGCAGTATTGCAGAGAGCAGTCGCTTCTGCTCACTATTTTTGTCTGTGGAGCTGTAATGTTGGTGGCCGCAGAAATGCTTGGCTCGGTCATGTCTGAACTGAAAGAGCTGTTCGATACGGCTGGCCTGGATGAGGGATACACAGCGATCATCTTCAAATCGGCGGCAATTTGCATTATCACCGATATAACGAAAAATATCTGCATTGACAGCGGTGAATCGGCAATGGCGGCAGCGGCGGTGCTATGGGGGAAAATGACGCTGACATATATGAGTATGCCCTTGCTTCTGACGATAGTTGATATGATAAAGGAGGTGCTGTGATGATAAAAAAAGCGGCACTGTTTATGTGCGGCCTTGCGGCGGTCCTGATGCTGCTTATGCCTGTAACGGCCTATGCTGACGATTCACCGATATGGGCTGCTCTTGACGATTCCCTTGCGGCTGAGGATGTGGGAATATCTGCTGATGAGGTGTCGTCCTTCGACCTTGCCGCAATAGCTGAAACTGTACGGGACAAGCTTGCCGGGAGAGTTAAAGCGCCTGCGAAAGTGCTTGCGGTCATGCTGACGGTAATAGTTCTTTCGGCGGTGATAAGCACATCCGGAGGCGGAACAAATATCGGGATCGTTTCTGTGCTTGCGGCGGCAGCGGTGGTCATCCCCGAGGTCATGAGGGTTTATGAGGTGTCATTTTCCGCAGTAAACAGGACAGGCGGCTTTATTTCTGTGTTCGTGCCCGTCTTTGCAGGACTGACCGCCGCCGTCGGAAGTCTGGCTTCGGCAGGAGCGTACAACATTTTCATCCTTGCGGCATCGGAATTCATAGTCCGTGTCACAGGAAACGGTCTCATGCCGATGGTGGGCACTATAACCGCTCTTGCGGTTTCGGGAAGCGTGTTTGCAGATCCCTCCCTTGAAAAGCTGGTGGGACTTATCAAAAAGGCGGTGCTGTGGGCAATGACCTCGGCTATGACTTTGTTTACGGGAGTTGTTACCATGAAATGCACTATCGCATCAAAAGCGGACGGCGCAGCTTCAAAGGCAGTGAAGTTGGCCATATCAGGCTCTGTCCCCATAGTTGGCGGAGCAGTTGCGGACGCTTATTCGACGGTCCGTGGCAGTTTCGATGTGATACGCAGTTCAGTGGGTGCAGTGGGAGCGGCGGCGATAATCGTCATCATGCTTCCGCCCGTCATTGAGATAGCGGCATTCAGACTGGTCATGTGGATTTCATCTGCGGCGGCGGAACTCTTTTCAGTGCAGGGCATCACAAAGCTTCTGGACGCTCTTGACAGCGGACTTGCCATCATTCAGAGCATACTGGTCTGTTATTCGGTCATTTTCGTCCTGTGTACCGGTATTCTTCTGAATTGCTGCGGTGATGGCTGATGGAAAATATAAAGGGCATAGTTGCGGCACTCTGCTTTGTGTCGGCAGGTATTTACGGTGTCAGGAATATAGTGTCGGATACGGCACTGAGTCGGAAAGCGGAAGTGATACTGAAAATGGTGTTCGCAGTCATACTTATCTCGCCTTTTGTGAATGGAACGTTCAGCTTTGAACTTCCCGAATTCAGCGAGTATGAGTTATCGGAGTACAGCTTTTCACAGGATGAGTACGAATCCGAGCTGATACGGCAGTCATCGGAGAATATCTCGCAGGTGCTGGCTGAGCAGATAACAGCTTCGGGGACGGCTTGCGGAAAAGTTGTGGCTGAGGTTAATATTTCAGAGGACGGCAGCATAATAATTAGTAAAGTCATTGTTGAGGCGGATGACTTTGAAAAGGCGGCGGATGTGGTGAAAAGCTGTCTAGGCGAAGCAACGGAGGTAGTAAATGGATATTCTGGATAAGCTGAAAGGCATGACAAGCAGCAAGAAATTTTCGTCTGCTATTGCCGCACTGGGAACAGCAGGGCTTCTGCTGATACTGCTTTCTTCGCTGATACCCGAAAAAAGTGAGAATACTCCAAAAGTATCTTCGGGAGAGATATTGTCGGAAGCGGAGACTTATTGCAGCGATACCGAGAAAAGGCTTTCGGAGTTTCTGAGCGGCATCGACGGGGCAGGTAAGGTCAGGGTCTATCTTGCGGTGGGAAGCAACGAGCGGTATATCTACGCTTCCGAGGAAAAGCGCTCAAGGTCGGACGGCCGTGTGGAGGAGGAAGAGAAATATGTGATGACGGGAAGCGGAAGCGAGAAGAATGCCCTTGTGGAGACTGTGCGTACTCCCGAGATATGCAGTGCAGTCATTGCGGCTTCGGGATGTGACAGCGCCGCAGTAAAGGAAAGACTGCACAAGGCGGCTGCGGCTGCACTTGACATCCCAACAGGAAAAGTATACGTAACCAAACTTGGATAAGGAGAATGAACTATGAAAAAACCATCAATGATAATTGGAAAAAAGCAGATAATCATGAGCTGCCTGACACTTATGCTGGCGGTTGCGGTGTACATAAACTACACAACTGCCCCCGAAATAAAGAAACCCGATAAGATAGTTTCTGTATCGGACGAGGCAGAGGAGATGAACTACGGCGAGACTGAATTTGTAAATGCCGAGGCAAAGCCTGCTGCCGACGATTATTTTGCTCAGGCGAGACTTGACAAGATGAATAACCGTGACGAGGCTATACAGACATTGCAGGCTATGATAGGCGGTGGCGATGTGACTGAGGACGAACAGGTCGCAAAGGCGCTGGACGCTGTTGAGGTATCAAAGCTTATCGAAAGCGAGGGAACTATCGAATCACTGGTAAAAGCTCAGGGATTCCAGGACTGTGTTGCATACCTTGACGGCGAATCCGCAAAGGTCGTCGTAAAGACAGAAGGCCTCGACAAGGCGCAGGCGGCTTCGATAAAGGACATAATTCTCGGCCAGTCAGATGTTTCTGCTGAAAATATAAGAATTTTTGAGGTAAAGTAGTTGTACAATCGGAAATTTTCTGGTATAATATATAAGTGAGGGTTTATCTTACTATAGTTAAATAATAAACCAAAAAGTGATTCCGAACGGAGGTCAAAAATATGGAAGCTGAAGATATCAAAAAATCTGCATCAAGCAAACTGAAAATATCCGATGACGTTATCATTACCGTTGCACGTCTTGCCGCTCTCGATGTCAAGGGTGTGGCGAAGCTGGCAGGTGAAGTCGGCAAGATGAGCAAACTCAGAAATAACGGTCCGATAAAGATAAGCATGATAGGCGATGTTGCTGCGATAGATATGAGTATCGTCGTTAAAAGCGGTGTAAAGGCTGTAAACGTTGCTCAGGATGTCCAGACCGCTGTAAAGGAAAATGTTCAGAATATGACAGGCGTTCCCGTGGCAAGAGTCAATGTGACTGTGGGCGGAGTTGCTTTCGATTAAGATAAAGGAGTAGAAAATGTCAAGACGTGAAATAAGAGACAGCGCATTCAAGCTGGTTTTTGAACAGCTTCTGCGTGATGATGATATAACCGAGCTTTACGATATCGCTGAGGAGATAGACGAGATAATCGTAAACGATGAGGTGAAGAAGATCGTTGAGGGTACACTTTCCCACGCTGAGGAACTGGATAACATTATCGCAGGCTACAGCAAGTCAAGATCCCTTTCAAGAATATCCAAACTTAATATCGCTATCCTGAGAATAGCCCTTTATGAATCGCTCTACGATGACAATACACCTATGAATGCGGCTATCAGCGAGGCTATAAATCTGGCTAACACCTATTCCTATAAAGAGGATTCAAAGTTCATAAACGGTGTGCTTGGCGCATTCTCAAGGGATCAGAAGCAGAAAGAGTCGGATAATGCCTGAATTTCTCGGAGTAGATACAAGTAATTACACCACATCCGCCGCTCTCTACATAAGCGAAGAAAACAGGATAGTTCAGGTGAAAAGACTTCTTCCCGTAAAACAGGGAGAACTGGGACTGAGACAGAGCGACGCTGTTTTTCATCATACAAAGCAGCTTCCCGATATGATAGAGGAACTCCGCAGTAAACACGGCAGCATGAAGCCTGCCGCCGTTTCTGCGTCTGTACGTCCGAGAAATGTGGAAGGCTCATATATGCCCTGCTTTCTCTGCGGCGAAGGCTTAGGACGCTCGCTCTCGGCTGTGAACGATATCCCCCTTTTCCGCACTTCTCATCAGGTGGGACACATCCTTGCTGCGCTGTATTCCGCCGACAGGATGGAACTGGTGAATGAGCGCTTCATTGCTTTCCATGTAAGCGGAGGCACTACCGACTGCCTGTACTGCGAGCCCGATGCCGGTGATGTCATAAAGATCACCGAAGTCGGTACGTCCCTTGACCTGAAAGCCGGTCAGGTGATCGACCGCACAGGCGTTATGCTGGGGCTTCAGTTCCCCTGCGGACCCGAACTTGAAAAGCTGGCTATGAAAGCCGACAAGTCTTACAAGGTCAAGGCAGTGCTGAAGGACAGCAGCTGCTGCCTTTCGGGAGTTGAGAACAAGTGCAGGGATATGCTGAATAAGGGCGAAAAGCCTGAGAATATAGCCAAATTCTGCCTTGATACCATATGCGGGACAGTAGCTGCCATGACTGACAAGGCTATCGAAAAGTACGGCAGACTTCCCCTTGTTTTCGCAGGAGGAGTAATGTCGGACAAGCTTATCCGTGACCGCATTATTTCCCTTTATAATGACGCAAGTTTTGCCGAGCCGCAGTTTTCCTGCGATAATGCGTCGGGAGTGGCTATATACGGATATCTTAAATACACGGGAGAAAAGTAAATGCCTGTAATTACAGTTACACAGATAAACAAATACATCGGTTCTATACTCAAAGGAGACCGCAATCTACAGGGAGTAATGGTCAAGGGCGAGATCTCCAACTTTACTCTGCACTGGAAAAGCGGTCATATGTACTTCACTCTCAAGGACAGCGAAAGCGCCCTGAAATGTGTTATGTTCGCTTCTGCGGCGGCAAGGCTTAAATTTGCGCCCGAAGACGGTATGTCCGTCATTTGCAGAGGAAGCATAAACGTTTACGAGCGTGACGGCGCATATCAGCTTTACGTGAACGATATTCTCCCCGAAGGCGCAGGTGCGGCAGGAGTTGCACTTGAACAGCTTAAAAAGAAGCTGGCTAAGGAAGGGATATTCGCTCCCGAGCATAAGCGCCCCGTTCCCTATATGCCGAAGAAAATAGGCGCAGTCACATCTCTCAGCGGTGCGGCTGTCAGGGATATCATAAACGTGCTTTCACGCCGCTATCCTCTCTGCGAGGTCTATGCCGTAAACGCACTTGTGCAGGGCGAAGGCGCTCCCG
>CADBAC010000026.1 GCA_902792495.1 Ruminococcus flavefaciens
CTTCCCCACAGCAGACAGCAGACCGTTGTAAACAGCAGTACCACGCTTCGTTTTGTCATTGTTTCAGCCTTGGCCAATATCTTCCACATCCTTTATGAGTTTTCCGCAGTTCTCAGCCTTTTCCAGCAGATCGGCATTGCCCTTGTTCATAGTCCCGAATTTATGGTTGGCACACAGCACGTACCTGCATTTTTCCATTACCGCCATAGCGTCCGAAACTTTTTCAACAGATATGGGTTCAAAAGCAGATTCGGTGATAACTTCCGATGCAAGAGACTTTGCGGCAGGAAACTCAATGTCATTTTCGTGAAGGACTCCCACAGCAAAGGGGATCCCTTTTCTCTGAAGCTGACGGTAGATACCGAGACCTTTTCCGCCTCCGCCTATGACGAAAACTTCGGGCTCGCCTTCTGCCGCCGAAAGCTCCACCGAACCGTAATATTCGCAGAATCTGCCTTCTTCCGTGCCGTACAGCTTTTCGATGTAGCCGCCCGAGAATATCTCCTCGGGAGTGCCGTATCTGTCGGGAGAATTGCCATTTATGCATAGTATCATATCCGAGACTTTCTGTGCAAGTTCAAGTTCATGAAGTGACATGATTATGCTGACGCCACGCTCTGATGCCAATTTTTTCAGAAGCGACATTAGTTCCAGTTTATAGCGGATATCGAGAAAAGTAGCAGGCTCATCAAGGATGAGTATATCAGGCTCCTGACATATCGCACGGGCAAGCAGCACTCTCTGACGCTGACCGTCACTCAGCTTGTCAATATCCTTATCGGCAAATTCGGAAGCCCCCACCATTTCAAGAGCCTCGTCCACCTTTTTCCTGTCCTCATCGCCCATTACTCCAAGAGCGCCCACATAAGGGAATCGCCCTGTCTCAACAGCTTCACGGCAGGTCATGAGCTGAGTTTTCACCTTCTGAGTAAGCAGTACAGCCATATTTTTAGCAAGTTCACGGCTTTTCAGACGGGAGATATCTTCTTTCCCGATAAAGACTGTACCTCCCACAGGCTCAAGCTGACGGCAAAGCGTTTTCAGCAGAGTTGACTTGCCTGCTCCGTTAGGCCCGATAAGAGTCAGTATCTTCCCTTTTTCCGCCTTTATCTCAATGCCGCTGAGGACGGCTTTTCCCGAATAGCCGACGGATAATCCCTCAGCTGAAAGAACAGCGTCATTCATTGTCCATTCTCCTTTCACGGCCTGTCAGCATCCATATGACAACAGGTGCGCCGAAAACAGCTGTAACAGTGCTTATGCTCAGTTCAGTCGGAGCGAAGACCGTCCTTGTTATAAGATCGCAGAAAAGGCAGAATACTGCTCCCCCGAGAAAACATGCAGGAAGTATCACTATCGGTTTGGAAGTGCCGAACAGACTTTTCACACCGTGAGGAACGGCTATACCCACAAATGATACAGGTCCTGCAAATGCCGTAACACAGGCTGAAAGCAGACTTGACAGCAGTATCAGCGCCGCTCTGAAAAGACTGACATTTACTCCCGAACTTACAGCGTAACTCTCACCAAGTCGGTATGCGTCCATTGGCTTTGAGAGAAAAAACGCACACACCACAGCAGGAATGATGATAAAAGCCGCTGCCACCGCTTCGTCGGGACTTATTCCCGAGAAACTTCCCATCGACCAGTTGTGGAGGTTCACGATATTGGAATCATCCGAAAGATTGACGATGAATTCGGTTATGGCCGAGCAGATGTAGCCTATCATCACTCCGCAGACTATGAGTATGGACATACGCTTGACTTTGGCCGATATTGCCAGAACTATGAACATAGAAGCCAGCGCTCCCACAAATGCCGCTCCGACCATTGCCGCCGAACTGAGAAGTATGCCTTTTGCCAGCGAATATACCATTATAAGTGCGACTGCCAGTTTCGCACCCGATGAGATACCGAGTATGTACGGACCTGCCACGGGATTTGAAAAGAAGCTCTGAAGCAGAAGTCCCGAAACAGCCAGTCCTCCGCCAAGTATCAGCGCCGCCGCAGTTCGTGGAAGTCTTATCTGAGTCAGTATCCTGTACGTCACAGGTGATGAATCGTGGTCCTTTAATGCAGTTATAAGTTCGTTCACTGAAATATCCGTGCTTCCCAGACAGAGATTCAGCACGACTGCCGCTATAAGCAGGACCGCCAGAAATATGTACGATACCGCCGCTCTTTTGATTTTTTTATTCATTCATGCCTCCGGACGGAATAGAAATTCCATGTCATCTGAGTCTTTATCCGTAAAAATATGGTGAAGTTCCATTATTACTTCCGCCGCACCTGTAGTCTGCTGGAACAGATTCTTTTCGGTACACCAGAGATTATTCTCCCTGACAGCTTTGAAATCGCCGAGAATGGGGTAGCGTTCCACAAGTTCACTGATGGATCCCACCTTTCCAACGATATCACTGTTGTAGATGAGAACATCCGCATCGTGAGCCTTTTCGTAGAAAGTCTCCATCTGAATGGACGTTGTAGACAGAGCATTTTCCTCAGTATTCAGGTCTTCACGGCTGAATATATACTCTCCCCCCGCCATTCTTATCATCTCTGCCACATAGTCGTCGGGCTTGCGGACAACTACCGCTCCGGATGAATTAATGTAGAAAAATGCGGCTTTCTTTCCTGTTCCCTCACCTGTGAGGATTTCTCCTATCTTGTCAATATTCTCTTTATAACACTTTTCAGCTTCCGCCTCTTTTCCGAAAAGGATGCCGTAAAGCTTTATCCATTCCAGACGTGCCAGAGGGTCACTTTCATAGCTTGAACGTTCCACCAGTACAGGTATCCCCAGTTCTTCCAGCTTTTCCTTTACCTGCGGACTGTGGTATATCATGGTGGATTCTATTGCAAGGGGACAATTCTCGCTGAGGATGTACTCATAATCGGGAGCGCTGTATTTTCCCACGTAGACCAGCATATCCCCGTCAAATGCCTGACGGACATTATCCAGTCCCCAGTCATTGTACTGCGTGGATGTCATTGACACCATATCAAGGGCACCTGCCGAGTCTATCAGGTCCATAGCAGAAGAAGCGGCATTGTACACATTTTCAAGCGGCAGTTCGATAACTGTCATATCTTTGACAGCGGAAGTATCAACATCTGAGTTTTCAGGCTTTATCAGATACTTTTCCCCTTCGATATCCACAAGTGTACAGCCGTTTGCAAGGCGGTCGGCAGTGAACTGCTCTGCGTGTTCAAGTGGGATATGTTCACTTACTTCAAATCCCGATAAAGCAGAGCTGCCTGTATTTCTGCCCGAACAGGAAACGAGCAGAAAACAGGCGGTCACCATTAAAAAAGATTTTATTCTTCCCATGTACTCTGAGAATCTGTATCAAAGAAAAGCGTATAGCTTATCTCATGAGGTGTACTCATAGCTGTAGTATCAGCAGACACGGGCATTTTGTATCCGAAGCCAAGAACAGGTATCTCGAAAACCGAGAATTCATCTGTAGATACAGGCATTATCTTCTCGCCGTCAACTACCATGTAGTCGTACTTGTTGCTGCTCCAGATTATTTCAGCTGTAGCCTTTCCGCCTTCAACAGTTACCTTTGCAGGTGACTGCACAGTTGCCTTGCCTGAGCCGCCTTCAAGTGTAACATCGAAGCTGTAAACTCCGTCTTCAAGTCCGAGAGATTCGGCAGTATCGAAACTTCCCTCACCGAGAGCCTCAAATGGCAGAGAATCAGCACGGAAAACCAGGTCTCTGTCGTACCACAGTTCCTTGCGCTTGCTGAATGCGGCACAGGCTATCTTCTTGTCGAGAGCCTCAACAGGCACAGTGAAAACGCTTACTCCGTCCCTTTCCTCAGCAGGGATGTACTCGGATTCATCAGCATTTTCTGCTTCGTCAGCAGTACCAAGATAAAGATATTCATAGCCATTGCCGCCCATTGTCATTTCAGCAGTCATTTCGCCGTCAGCAACTACAAGCTTGCAGGAAGCAATATTGAACATGGATGAGCTTGAATCAACAGTGATATCGTACTCACCGTCAGTTATGGAATCAGCGGTAACAGCTTCCATTCCCTCATAGCCCACTTCCTGAGCGGGAACGGTCTGAGGCTCTGTTTCTGCTTCTGTCTCTGCTTCAGTTTCAGCATCTGTTTCGGTCTCAACGGCGGATGTTTCTGTTACGGTCTCTGAGCTTTCCTGAACGGATACCTCTGTATTGTTCCTGCATGAGACCATTGATGTCATAACTGCAAATACACATAATAAAGCTTTTATCTTTTTCATAATTTCTCCTATATAAGTACAGCCGCCCTTTCAGACGGCTGTTGTTTTCATATCAGTTTAAAGAATCGATCGCTGTTTTAGCGTGTTCAACGTACATCTGCTGGATGTCCTCGTTTTCGCCGAGACCTCTGAGCAGACACTCAACTTCATAGCCTGCTTCTGTGAATGCTGACTTCCATGAATCCTCATCATCGCCTGCCATATCGTTGTTAGCGTGGTCGCCTGCAACTACCATGAGAGGCTCAAGGATGACCTTCTTGTATTCGCCTGCCTGAACAAGCGCCATAACATCATCAAGTGAAGGAGTAGCCTCAACTGTACCGATGAAGTAATTTGTATGTCCGTCCTTTGTAAGGAGATCCTGCATCTTTGCGTAAACGCCGTTGGATTCAGCTTCTGTACCGTGACCCATGAATACGATAGCAGTTTCGCCGTCATCGTAATCAGCAGTCCAGTCAACGATAGCCTGCTCGACCTTTGCGAAGTCCTCATCGCTGGTAAGGAGAGGCTCACCGAAAACAACGTTCTCGAAAGCGTCTGCATATGAAGCTACCTTCTTGTTGAGTTCATCGTACTCATAGCCGTTCATAAGGTGAGTAGGCTGAACAACGAGGTTCTTGACACCGTTGTCAACAGCTCTCTGTAAAGCAGCATCAACGTCATCTATAAGTACACCGTCACGGCTGTTTACGTGATCGATGATGATATTTGAAGTAAAGCCTCTGCGAACCGAGTAGTCAGGGAATGCTGCGTCAAGCGCACCCTCGATAGCACCGATAGTAAGACGGCGGCTGTCGTTGAAGCTTGTACCGAAGCTTACCACGAGAAGCTCGTTTTCACCGATATCATCGCCGTTGCGGACATCGTCAAGTGAAGCATCGCCTGTGTCGTAATCTTCCTCATCGTCAGCATCTTCTTCCTCTTCAGCTTCAGTTGTTTCCTCTTCTGTTGTCTCTTCCTCGGTAGTCTCCTCAGCTGTTGTTTCCTCAACAGTAGTTTCAGCCTCAGAAGATGATTCTGAAACCGAGCTTGTCTCGTTTGCGCCGCATGAAGCAAAAGCTGCTGCTGCAAAAGTGAGTGCAAATACCATAGCTGTTAATTTTTTCATTTTCAGTTCCTCCTATAATTTGACATCATAGAGGTACAATCGTGCGTAAAAATAGCCTCCCCGCAGGAAGGCATAGCTATTGCTCCCCCAACTAAACCTTGCTGCCCAATGCCCGGCAAAGTTTAATTGGTTGAGCAATAAACGGTACGATCAATGCCTCGTGATCCCAGGCCTTAGCCTGTGTACCAATAAACGGCAGGTTTCCTGACTTAAAGGTCAGATGCAGACGACAGCCTTCCCGCTTGCGCAGTGACAAATAGCCGCCTACTCCCTTATCACAGTGACGAGATCGTGCAGGTATCGCACCTGCTTCCCTTTTACCCTCCGCCATGAACGATCATCGGAGGCACCGTTTATTTTTCATATTCATGAATACTTTCTAATTATATCACAAGAAACCGATATTTCAATACATATGGTAAAAAATCGGGAAATTATACAATTTTCGGAAATTAATTATAATAAATGCAGACGTTGAGGACACTGATCTGTCCGATAATTTTCCAATTACAGGCAAAATAATAGTGATCTTCATACTTGACAAAGCACGGATTATAGTGTAAAATGTAAATGTATGTAAACCTAAAGAAGTATCATACATATATTATTTAAATAAATTACGGAGGTACTTATGGATCAGAAAAGACCACGTGGACGTGAAAAAGACGTCACTTCAGGCGGCAGCGGCGCTCACAGAAGAGGCGACGGCCTCGGTACAGGACCTGTCGGCTCAGGCAGCTATTCAGGCCAGAGTTCCGGCGGAGGCGGCGGTGCAAAACGTGCTGCTGTAGGCGGTGGCGGCGGACTTGCCATTATCATATTCATCGTCATGATGCTCCTCAAAGGCGGCGGAGGCGGTGCAGGAGATCTCCTCGGCTCTGTTACCCAGAACTCAGGTTCATCAGGCAGTGGTTCAGTTCCATCGGGCTTCGGTTTCAGTACACAGGATACAGCTTCATCAGGTGCTTTCACAGGCGATACAAACTTTGATACATCAGTTGCAAGCGGCTCAAGAGAAAAGAGGACCGTTATCAAGGGCAACAATCAGGATCAGATCACTCTCATGATCTATATGTGCGGTACTGACCTTGAATCCAAGTACGGCATGGCTTCTTCCGATATGGAGGAGATCCGTGCTGCTTCATACGGCGAGAACATCAATGTTATCGTTTATACAGGCGGATGCAAAGGCTGGAAAAACAGCGGTATCAGTTCTTCCGTAAACCAGATCTACCAGATCAAGGGCGGCAAGATCTACAGACTCGTTGACAACGACGGTACAGCTGCTATGACTGATCCGGACAACCTTTCCAACTTCATCAAATTCTGTGCAAAGAACTTCCCTGCTAACAGAAACGACCTCATTCTCTGGGATCACGGCGGCGGATCTGTAAGCGGTTACGGTTACGACGAAAAGAACGCCAAGAAGGGCTCTATGGACCTTGCAGGTATCAATAAGGCTCTCAAGAACGGCGGCGTAAAGTTCGACTTCATCGGCTTCGATGCCTGCCTTATGGCTACAGCTGAGACAGCCCTCATGCTGAATGAACACGCTGACTACCTCATCGCTTCAGAGGAAACTGAGCCGGGTATAGGCTGGTACTACTCAAAATGGCTCACAAAGCTGGGCGAGAATACATCTGCTCCTACTCTGGAGATCGGTAAGAATATCGTTGATGACTTTGTTTCTGAGTGCGCTGTTAAGTGCAGAGGTCAGAAGACTACACTCTCTGTTATCGACCTTGCTGAATTTGCCAATACCGTTCCTTCAAAGCTTTCGGCTTTCGCCAAGTCAGTAAGCTCAAAGATAAGCAACAACGAATACAAGGAAGTTTCAGACGCAAGATATGCTACCCGTGAATTTGCTGAAAGTTCAAGGATAGATCAGGTTGACCTTGCAAATCTTGCCGAAAACGTAGGCACACCCGAAGGCAAGGAGCTTTCAAAGGCTCTCCAGGCTGCTGTAAAGTACAACCGTACCTCCACAAATATGACCAACGCTTACGGTGTTTCGATCTACTTCCCATATCAGCGTACTTCATACGTTGACACTGCTTGCAGCATCAACAATCAGATCGGTCTCGGATCGGAGTACAGCCAGTGCATCCGTCAGTTCGCAAGTCTCGAAACAAGCGGACAGATCGCAGCAGGCGGTACAGGTTCCGCTCTCGGCTCACTCTTCGATCTTGGCGGTTCATCGGGTTCATCAGGAAGCGCAGTTGATATCGGCTCACTTCTCGGTGCTTTCCTCGGCGGCGGCACATCAGGCAGAAGCATTGCAGGTCTTGATGATTCAAATACCGACTTCATGCAGGATACCGATGTTGACAGTGCTTCGGAATACCTTGCTTCCTACTACTTCGATGTAAACAATCTCGCATGGGAAGAGCAGAACGGTACTTACACCATGTCTCTCCCCGAGTCACAGTGGGAACTGGTCCACAAGCTTGACCTGAATATGTTCTACGACGACGGCTCAGGCTATATCGACCTCGGCCTTGATAATATCTACTCCTTCGACGATGACGGAAAACTCATTGCCGATACCGAAAAGAACTGGTTATCAATCGACGGCAATGTAGTTGCTTACTATCACACAGACACTATCGAAAACGGCGATGATTACTCCATCAGAGGCTATGTTCCCGCAATGCTCAACGGCGACAGAGTAA
This sequence comes from Ruminococcus flavefaciens, assembly GCA_902792495.1. Classification (GTDB taxonomy): domain Bacteria; phylum Bacillota; class Clostridia; order Oscillospirales; family Ruminococcaceae; genus Ruminococcus; species Ruminococcus flavefaciens_Z. Next base: position 8,038 of record CADBAC010000026.1, read on the forward strand.
ACCTCATGATCGTATTCGATAACGACAATCCAAAGGGCTACATCGCAGGCGCTACAACAGATTATGTCGGCGGTGAGACCGAAACAGTCGCAAAGAGCATGACCGAACTCAAGGACGGCGACAAGCTCGACTTCATCTGCGATTACTACGACTACGATATGAACTATCAGGACAGCTACTTCATCGGCGATCCTGTAACATATCACGACGGCATGAAGATAAGCAATACCGATGTCGGAAGCGGCAAGGCTTACATGATGTACAAGTTCACTGATATCTATAATCAGGAATACTGGACACCTGCTATCGTTAAATAAAAACTCAAGCCATAGTGCTTCGTTAACAGCGAAACACTATGGCTGTTTTATTGCCGCAAACAGAAAAGCCATAGCATCACATCAGCGGTGCTATGGCTTTTTACGTCTTATTGTTCTTTCTGTATTTTTAATTTATCATGAACCTTCTTTTGTTTCCAGGAGACCGACTACCACCAATCTCTGCGAACCGTCATCAGTGCAGGTTATCAGCGTTATCCTGTCATCTCCGAAATCGTCGAGCACTCCCGTTTCACTTGGGTCAACGATAAAGAAATCCGATACTTTATAAGCGGCGGTATTCTTATCCTTGTCATAAAGAAGTATCTCCATTCCCTTTTCAACTTTTTTCAGCGAGTTGAAATACTCCTTGTATATGACACTGCTGTGGGCGGCGATACAGAAATTTCCCTTTCCGAATCCTCCTGTACCTGTGAAATGTCCTGCTCCTTCTGCGAGGACGGATTGTTCCGTCCCCTCAAGCACAGGAGCTTTTATGCCGAGTTCGGCAATTTCCACTACCATATTCTCTTTCATCAGCTTATGCTTGTGTACTTCACGGCATATCTTTCTGATACCGAGGAAAGAGAAGATACCGAATCCCACTGTAAGAGCAAGTACACCTGCCGCAAAGCAAAGTATCTGCTTCTTTGAAAGTTTCTTTTTATCAGTCATTTTCCTTCTTGCGGATCACACCTGAACCGTATACAGCAGCAGCACCTGCGAGCATGAGCATTACAGCACCAACTGCTGCGCCTGCTGTACCGAGTGAATTGATACCTGTCTGTGGGAGTTCAACTGCCTCGCCGTTAGCGTCAGTGCCCTTGCCTGTTTCAGGATCAATTGTGTACTTATCGATCATCTTGCCGTCTGCGTCCTTGAGTTCAACAGTAACAGAACCGTCCTTGTTCTCGGATAATTCAGAAGAAGCAGCCTTCTTGCCTGTCTTTACAAAGTAGTCCTTTTCGACCATCTTTGCGAT
>CADBAC010000027.1:0-1066 GCA_902792495.1 Ruminococcus flavefaciens
CGTCTTCCTTTGTGACAACCGAAGCGCCGGAGCCTTCACTTCCTGCTGCGGCGATAGTCAGGATAGTACCGATGGGAAGAGCCTTCTGAACTACCTTGCCTGAGCCGTAGAAGTCCGAGAAATCGCCGTCATAAGGTACACCGAGAGCGATAGCCTTAGCTGAGTCGATACATGAGCCGCCGCCTACTGAAAGGATGAAATCAATGCCTTCATTGCGGCAGATATCGATACCTCTGTAGATGAGAGTATCTCTCGGATTCGGCTTTACACCGCCGAGTTCAACGTACTCTATCTTGCTGTCCTCAAGGGCTTCCTTGACTTTATCGAGAAGTCCCGAATTAGCAGCTGACTTTCCGCCGTAGTGGAGCAGCACCTTTTTTCCGCCGTACTTCTTTACCATTTCGCCTGCCTGAGCTTCGGTCTCCTTGCCGAATATGAACTCTGTAGGGCTGTAGAACTGAAAATTATCCATAACTTTATCTCTCCTTTTTCTTTATCTTATCGTGCTTTTCAGCTGTTTCGCAGCGTTCTCGAATCCGTCTATGACCTTGTCGCACCACTTGTCGAATTCCTCATCCTCTGTCTGAAGTCCGGGATGTTCAAGAATATACTCAATAGTGCTGCGGATGCCGCAGTCTGCACGGACTGTTGCTGTGAAACCGGGAACTGCACGTTTTATCTTTGAGTTGTCGAAAACTACAGTGCTTGCCTTGTCGCCGATGAGTGTGCCTTCAAAATCGTAAGGCCCTATGGCATTGAGAAAGTCTGACGGTATATGGCAGGCTTTCAGCGGAACTCCCAGAGTATCGGCAATAATTTTGTATATCTGGTTCCATGTAACACTTTCATCCGATGTGATATGGAATGCCTGTCCGATAGCGTGGATATTTCCGATAAGGCCGCAGTAAGCCTTGGCGAAGTCGGTATTATGGGTAATGGTCCAGAGCGAAGTGCCGTCGCCGTGAATGATGACCTTTTTGCCTTCCATGATACGCTTGATGACCTGCCAGCTGCCCTTGTCTCCGTGAACGCCCAGCGGCACCGATCTTTCATCGTAGGTATGGCT
>CADBAC010000027.1:1075-19836 GCA_902792495.1 Ruminococcus flavefaciens
AATTCCTCACAGGCTATCTTGTCTCTTGAATACTGCCAGTGAGGATTGGACAAAGGAGTGCTCTCCGTAATCCTGTAGTCTGAAAGCGGTTTCTGATAAGCAGAAGCCGAACTGATGTAGATGTACTGCTTTGTGATATCCTTGAACAGTCTGTAATCCCTCTCGACCTGTTCGGGCACAAAGCCGATGAACTCACCAACGCAGTCAAAAGTCATACCCTCCAGTTTTGCGGAGATATCCTTTTCGTCGCTGATATCGCCCACAATGACTCTGACATTTTCGGGAAGTTCTGCGGTACGGCCTCCACGATTCAGCAGATAAAGCTCATGACCCTGCTTTGCGAGGAGCCTTGTAACAGCCATGCTGATGGTTCCTGTACCGCCGATAAGTAATATTTTCATGCTTTCACCTCTTCTTTTTATAGGGGATATTATGATTATATCATAATTTAATTATCTATGCAACAAAATAATTCGGAAAAATCTTACAAAAATTCCGTCCCCTGCTTGTGAAATATGCAAAGCGTCCGCTGGTTTGCGGACGCTCTTTCAAGCCTTATAGCCATATCAGTCATCGACTTTACGATGTTATGCCGTATCATTCAGATACAGCAATAAAAGCACCGCAAAAGCAGGCAGATACTCCGACCCACAACGATACACCATGACTGCCGAAAGAGCCGTAAGCGCCAATCTGAGCAGTCTCACGGCCATTCTGTAAGCGTACTCATGCCCGCTTCCAAGTATCAGCACCTCCAGCACCGCTCCCCCGTCAAGCTGACTATACGGAAGCAGGTTGTACAAGCCTGCCCCAAGGCTGAGATATGCTGTATCAGGCACTTTCCACCTCAGCAGAAAGTACAGGATAATATTCACCGCAGGCCCCGACAGCAGTATGAGTACGCTCTGCAACAAAGGCTCAGTTCCGCTTTTTTCTGCTGTTATCCTTATCCCCGTTCCGCTGAAGTGAATGCTTCTCACTTTTGCCCTGAATACTGCCATTACCGCTAAATGCCCCAGTTCATGGAGTCCGCAGACTATGACGATGCCCGAAGCAGTCCGCACATCCCTCATCAGGAACAGCATTGCCATCAGCAGAAAGAAGGAGAAATCTGCCTTTATTTTCGGCAGTTCATCTGCTATGGAGGTATGAAATGACAGTATCAATGGGATTTTTCACCACGAATGAGGTATCCGACATATACTTTTTCAGCTCAGCAAGCAGAGCTTTTGCGGTTTCGGGATACATAAAATGCAGCACCAGAAGTACCGCTCCCAGCGTCAGGCACACCGCCGCCTGCATAGTGACCGCATCATCGGTGCTCCTGCTTTTCCTGTCATCGTATTCGCTGAGCAAAGCCGAAGCGCTGTTATCATCGTTCCCGTCATATAAAACAGTTCCTGTTATCTCGTCCATAGACCTGTCCTCCTTTGCTTTTTAATAGTATTCAAAGATTCGGACAGATATGCTATCATTCATGCGTTCAGAGAAAATAAAAATGGCTGCCAGAGGCAGCCCCCAGTCTGTAGATAAAGTCAGATTTTATACGGCATTATCGGGCGGACGAGGGCGTCCGCCCCTACAAAATGGCTATTCTTCGTAAATGATTTTGTAGGGGCGCTTTCCGAGCGCCCTAATATGATATATCACAAAAAGCCCCTTTTTATAAAACCGAAGGGCTGCCAAAGGCAGCCCCTACATTTTTATAATTAAAGTGCCAACGAGCGAAAGCAGATTAACGTTTTACGTACAGAGTAAGGCGCTGATAACACCGTCAACAGCGTTGATCTTGCCCTCAACTGTCGGAGGAACATCACCTGTAACGTCGAGCATTGTGTAAGCGAAATCCTTCTTGGATGCGTTTACCATGTTCTCGATGTTGATACCCTCGTTGCCTACAGCTGTTGTGATAGAAGCAATTGTTGTAGGAACGTTCTTGTGGATGATGCAGATCTTTGTTCCTACTGCGTTCATTGAAGCATTAGGAAGGTTTACTGAGTTCTTGATATTACCGTTCTCGATGTATTCGATAAGCTCCTGAGCTGCCATAACAGCGCAGTTATCCTCACTCTCGGGAGTTGAAGCACCGAGGTGTGGGAGAACGATAACGTTCTCAGCGCCGAGTACAACGTCATCAGCAAAGTCTGTAACGTACTTAGCGATCTTGCCGTCAGCGATAGCCTTAACTACAGCCTCGCTGTTGATGAGCTCACCTCTTGCGAGGTTGATAAGACGAACGCCGTCCTTCATCATAGCGATCTGCTCAGCATCGATAGTGTTCTTTGTCTGAGGAGTGTAAGGCATATGAATTGTGATGTAATCGCTGTTTGTGTAGATATCGTTGACATCTGTAACGATCTTTACAGATGGCTCAAGGTGGAGAGCAGCGCCTACTGAAAGGAATGGGTCGTAACCGATGACCTTCATGCCGAGAGACTCAGCAGCGTTTGCGATCTTACCGCCGATAGCGCCGAGACCGATGATACCGAGAGTCTTGCCTGCGATCTCAGGGCCTGCAAACTTTGACTTGCCGCCTTCAACAGTCTTAGGAGCATCAGGTGTGCCCTTGAGGGACTTAGCCCACTCAGCAGCCTCAACGATCTTTCTTGAAGCGAGGAGCAGAGCAGCGATAGCAAGCTCCTTAACAGCGTTTGAGTTAGCACCGGGAGTATTGAATACGCAGATACCCTCCTGTGCGCAGCGCTCAACAGGAATGTTGTTTACGCCTGCGCCTGCACGGGCGATAGCAAGAAGATTGTCGCCGAACTGCATATCGTGCATCTTAGCGCTTCTTACCATGATAGCATCAGGATTAGCACAATCGTCAGCAATGCTGTACTTGCTCTTATCGAAGATATCTGTACCGATAGATGAGATCTTGTTTAATGTCTGGATCTTGTACATTTCTGTTAACCTCTTTCTGTATAATTATGAATGCGTAATTCGTAATTCGTAATTATGGTGTCGCCTGCCGGCGATAAATCTGAAATAGCTGCCGGAGCATTATTATAGATCCGTCCGCATAAGCGGACACCGCAATTACGAATTAAGCATTATGAATTACGAATTATTATGAATTTTCTTCCTCGAACTTCTTCATGAAAGCAACGAGCTTCTCAACGCCCTCGATAGGCATAGCATTGTAGATAGAAGCACGCATACCGCCGACAGTTCTGTGACCCTTGAGGTTCTCGAAGCCTGCAGCCTTTGACTCAGCAACGAACTTCTTGTCCAGCTCGTCGTTGCCTGTGATGAATGGAACGTTCATGAGTGAGCGATCCTTCTTCTCAACAGTGCCCTTGAACATCTTGCTCTGGTCGAGGAAATCGTAAAGGATCTTAGCCTTCTTCTCGTTGTGAGCCTTCATAGCCTCAAGGCCGCCCATCTTCTTGATCCACTTGAATACCTTGCCGCATACGTAGATACCGTAGCATGGAGGTGTATTGTAGAGAGACTCGTTCTCAGCCTGGATCTTCCAGTTCATCATTGTAGGAGTGATATCCAGTGCAGGGCCGTCAGCGATGAGGTCCTCACGAACGATGATGATCTGTACGCCTGAAGGGCCAACGTTCTTCTGAACACCGCCGTAGATAACGCCGTACTTTGATACGTCAACAGGCTCTGAGAGGAAGCATGAGCTTACGTCAGCAACCAGTTCGTGACCCTTTGTGTTAGGGAGTTCCCAGAACTTTGTACCGTAGATTGTGTTGTTCTCGCAGATATAAACGTAGTCAACATCGTCAGGGATGTCGAGATCTGAACAATCAGGGATGTATGAGAAAGTCTTGTCAGCAGAAGAAGCTACTCTTACTACCTCGCCGTACTTTTCAGCTTCCTGAGCTGCCTTCTTAGCCCACTGACCTGTGATGATGTAAGCAGCCTTCTTGTTCTTCATAAGGTTCATAGGAACGCCTGCGAATACCAGTGAAGCACCGCCCTGTACGAAGATAACCTTGTAGTTATCAGGGATGTTCATAAGGTCACGAAGATCCTGTTCAGCTTCCTTGATGATCTCATCATATACCTTTGAACGGTGGGACATCTCCATAACGGACATACCGCATCCTTTGTAATCCATCATTTCTTCTGCACATTCCTTGAGAACTTCTTCAGGAAGCACAGCAGGGCCTGCGCTGAAGTTGTAAACTCTGCTCATTGTAAAAACCTCCATATATGAATATAAAAATAATAGTATTTGCCATACAATAATAATTATACTATTTTCCCCCGAATAAGTCAACACATAGAGGAAAAATTTTTTATTCCGATATGATCTGCTGTATTTCCGAACAATAAAAGTGCCGTTGAGCACCGTTATGTTGCAGAAGGTTAACTGCCTGTACGGAGGGATACCACGAAGGCATCACAGGCCATAGCTATCATCTCTTTGTTGGAAGAAGCGGAACTTTTTGCTCTGCCGTAGCGTATCCTTGCCACTGCGCCGCTTTGCTGAGGCATACATATAAAAGATCTCACATCACGCTCGACCGATACCGCTTTAGTACGGAATCGCTCTGCGACTCTGCGGTAGACCTGAGTTATCCCGCCCGAAAGAAGCTGAACGTCGCTTATGCAGATATCCATAGCCGAAGCAAGATAGCGGAAACCCTTGACTTTATCCGTGAAGCCGCACCTGTAAAGGAAGTCCTCCGCATCGGCCGAACTGACATCTTCACGTATCAGCACTCTTATTATATTATTGTATACGGTTTCATTTTCAACGGGAACAGAAAAGCAGTAGGATGCCGCCGCACTCAGCGCCCTGATATGTCCGGGGTCAAGCGAACCGAAAACTCCCGTGATGAACCTGACTTCAGGGAAGCGTCTTTTCAGTGCGGCAAGTGCGGCCGCCGCTGTCTCTGCGCCGGAATAAACTATCACGATAACAGCTTTCGGCGATACCTCAGCTATTTTCTCAGCCGCACCGCCTATCCGTTCACGGAAGTACATAACAGGCAGTCCACGCTGAACAAGCTCCTGAGCCATTACTCTGCCCACAACAGACGTTTCATCGAAAATCATCACAGTATCTTTCATGACCTCACCTCCGCAGATTCAGTGCAAAGCCGTCAGGCGGGCTTTGTGCGGTGTTGCCTTAAATAAAGGAAAAAACCGCATCACGATGATACGGTTTTTCTGATTTGTCCCTTACAATTAATTTTATTATATACGGCCGCCTTTCAGCGAGCCTGTGATATGCCCTCCGCTGTGCAGATGGAGGGCATTATCATCAGTGAAAAGAATCAGAACTTATGAAAAGCTCCATGAATCAAATTCGCAGTCGCCGCTGAATACCATGTAGATATCCTTAACGCCGCTTACGTTGTTCTCTGCTGCTGCAAGTTCGTTCTCGCTGCCATTGAGATCGCCGTAACCGATGCAAGTACCTGTAGGAGAACCTACACAGAACTTAACTACTGCGTTGCCGCTGCCCTTGACCTTGATAGAAGATACGCCATTGCTGAGGTCAACACCGCTGACCTTGATCCAGTCGCCCTTCTTAGCCTTGACAGTTGTGTTGCCTAAGCCGCTTACGCTTATGTTCTTGGACTGGTTAGACATTGTCTCAGCCTGTACAGTCTCATATGGGTTGAGGTTCTCGATCTGGCTTACACCATTCTGTGAACCGCTGCAAGTGATCTTGCCGTTGCTGATAGTTGCCTTATCGATACAGGGTGATCTGTAGTTAAGACCCTTGCCGCCGTTAACGCCCATGCGCATCTCAAGCTGACGTGAGTGATAAAGTACATAGTAGCTGCCCTTGAATTCGATAATTGAGTGGTGGTTGTTACCGCCGTTGTCGAGTCTCTGAGTACCTGTGTTCTTGAATACAACGCCCTGGTACTGGTATCCGCCAAGAGGATTCTTAGATGTCATGTAACCGATATCAGCGCTGCCGAATGAATTGCCGTTTACGCTTGCGCCGCCCGGAACACTCCAGTTGTGGCAGAATGAGTAGTACCATGTGTCACCGATCTTGATCATGCTTGAATCCTCGAAGAGGTAAGGTGTACCAGGATCGAAAGGTGTACCCTTGATAGAGATCATGTCATCGCCAAGCTGAACGATACGTCCCTGCTTTGTATTAGCAGCCTGTCCTTGCGGAACACCGCCGCCGTATGCCATGATAGCTGTATCTGTCTGAGGATCGTAGTAAACGCCCGGATCAAAGAGCCATGTTACGTTGCTGTTAGGTGTGCTTCTTGAAATGAGTTCCTTGCCGATAGGATCCTTTACATTCTTTGTGAATGTCGGGTCATCAGCTGTGATAACGCCGATACCTGAACCGTTGGATAACGCCGATACCTGAACCGTTGTTTGCGAAGTAAAGGAAGAACTTGTCCTGTCCGTTGATCTTCTTCCATGCAGCATCAGGAGCCCATGCGTTATTAGCCCATTTTGCAATAGGAGTGCCGTTTACTCTTGTTTTTGCAACAGGGATCTGACCGTGATCGGTCCAGTTTACAAGGTCTGCTGTTGATAAGCAGTTGATGTAACCTGAAGAGTAATCGTTTTCGATCATCTGATTGTTCTTGTATGCGAACTGATCTGCTGTGGTGTAAACGTAAAGTCTTCCGTCATATACCATCCAGCCCGGGTCAGCACCGAAACGCTGAGTATAGAGAGGATTGTTCTCTGTCTGCTTCTTAAAGCTTTCAGCCAGTGTAAGACCGCTGAACTTAGCCTCGTACTTGGAAGTATCGAGTACAGGAACCGCAGGCTTGTTTTCAGGGAATTCCTTGATCTTGCCGAGAACGTATTCCTGGAGGAGAACGAGGTCGTTGATCTCATACTTACCGCTCAGGTCAACGTCAGCAGCCTTCTGTGCAGCAGCGTCAGAGTATTCCTTGAGGATGCCCTTTCTGCCTAATGCAACGTCCATTGAGTCGATGCACTCATCGAAGTTGATGTCGCCGCGGATGAGAGTCTTTACCTTAGGCTGTCCGGGACCGTCGATAGCTTTACCGGCGGGAGCGCCGATAGCTTCGTCGATGTAGAAGTTGCCAGTATTGTCAGTATCTGTAGTCTCTACGTAGATCTGGCAGTCTGTAGCGTCTGCGGGGATCTTGTAGTTTGTATTTGCCAGCTGTAACCATTCGCCCTTAGGAGCAGTGCCGACAGCGATCTGATCGTAATGAGCCTCACCGTCTGAACCCTGATACTGGAGAGTGAACTTATACTCTGCTGAGTCGTCACCGTCGAGGAACTGTACATTTACTGAGAAACTGTACTCCTCGCCGGGCTTGAATATTCTTGAGCTGAGCGGATAGCTTGCGCCGTTCCATGCTGCTTCTCTGTCCTGAACGAGAAGAGCTTCTGCACCCTTGTAGAATGTTCTGCCGCTTGTGGTGACTGAAGCTGAGCCTCTGCCGCCCCAACCGTCGTCAGAACCTTCAAATGTGCTGTGGAACCAGTATCCGTCTGCATCCGGCTCGGGATCAGGGATAGGTGTGCTTCCGTCGTTAGGATTGCTTCCGTCGCCCCAAGGCTGAGGAATGATGCTTGTGATAGCTGTATAAGCAGCCTTTGGCTGGTTGATACCTGAACAAGTGTTACCTTGCCTGCGTACTTGCCGCTTGTGTTAACGTCAACAGCGTGCTGGAAGATAGCCTTGTACTTTGTAGCCTGATCCTGGAGTGAGAACTTGCCGCCCTCTGTGGAGATATCAAGCTCGGTTACCTGAACGTCGATGCCCAGGCTGAGGTAATCGTCCATAGCCTTGAGGTAAGAACCTGTATCGCCCCATGCATTGCTTGCAGCAGCACTGATGTGTGACTGCATTCCCATACCGTCGAGGACACCCTTAGCCTTCAGAGGCTTCAGGATGGAGTTGATGATGCTGTTCTTCTTGCCGTCAGCAAATTCGTTATAGTCGTTGTAGTAAAGCTTACAGTTTGAAGGAGCGTACTTTCTTGCATATGTGAAAGCCTGCTCGATGAAGCTGTTGTCGCCGTAAACCTTGACCCATGGTGAATTTCCGTTGCCGTAGCCGCCGCCTCTCGGGCCGCCGTTGCCGCCGTCGGAGATACACTCGTTACAAACATCGTAAGAGTAGAGGTTAAGTGAAGGATACTGAGTAGCGAAAGCCTCGAACATATGCTGGATGTAGCTTTCCATACGCTGATTCATAGTGTTCTTGTCTACCCAGTTTCCGCCTTTCTGGAAGTTATCTTTGAAGAACCACTCAGGAGTCTGGCTGTGCCAAACAAGAGTATGTCCTCTGAAAGCGATACCGTTCTTCTGAGCGAAGTCAGCGATAGCAGCACAGCTGTTCAGTGATACCTTGATATTGTTGTTTGATGAGCCGTTCTGAACCAGAGTAGCATCAGGCTTTGTCTCGTTCTCGCACTCGAGAGCGTTGTGATCCTTGAGGATGATAGCTGTGATAGCCGAATTCTTTACGGTACCGCCGTTGAGGATATTACCTACACGGAAGTAATCAGCGAACTCATCCTTGAGGCCCTGTCCGCCGGCAGCCTTTGCAGCGTTCTTTGACACCTGATTGGTGATGAGAACATCATCGAATGAGAAGTCGTTTGTAGAATCTGTTGTGATTGAAAGACGGAACTCGTAAACATTCTCGGGAGCCTTGAACTCGGATGAGAGCTTTGTCCACTGACCGCCCTTAACGTCCTGTGAATCCAGTTCAACAACTGTTTCCTTCTCGGTCTTCTCGTCGATATAGAGAAGTGAGAGATGGAAAGTTTCGTCGTTTTCGCTGTACACGTTAACGCTGTAGTCGTATTTTATACCGCCTGTAAGGTACAGACCCTTGGAAGATTCAGCACCTTCGGAAGGTGTTGTTCTGTTGGTGACTGTCATACCTCTTGAACCTGCGATACCTGTGCCTTCTTCAGCTATCAGGTCAACGTCAACGGTGCTTCCGTGCCAGCCTTCATATGTTACTTCAAAATCATTCTTAACAGCTTCGGCCGCATATGTTACATCCGCAACGTTAGGAAACATAGCTAACATTCCGGCTGAACAAGCCAATGCTGTCAGAGTGGATGTGATCCTTCTGAGTTTCATAAGTTTTCCTCCTCACAAATCATTTTTTATTCATAATTTTCGAACCACTTTTTGTGTAATACCATAATACCATATGTCCGTACATATTTACAACCCACAAAATACAGATTAGGTGTACAAAACGAAGAGGTTTTGTGATAATTTTGTGTCAATGTTAACATATGCGCTCAAAAATATACATTATTATATTATAGTCGGGATTTGTCCGTATCTTATGTGTTTTTTCTGTGAAAGCATCAGCCAAGTTGTACACACCTATCCCGGATTTGTCCGCCTGATTTGTATTCACAAAAAATTCAGAGATTCCGATTCTCCGCTAAATACCGCAATCTGCCGCTTGCCCACCGCAATTATCGCATTGAATTATTCTTATATTTATGGTATAATAAAAGTTAATGCTGTTTAAAAGGAAAAACGGAGGTGGACATTATGGATAAATACAGCCTGCTCAAAGAAGTTTTCGGTCACGACAGCTTCCGTAAGGGTCAGGAAGATATCATCGATAATATTCTCAGCGGAAAAGATGTGCTGGGCATAATGCCCACAGGTGCAGGAAAATCCATCTGCTACCAGATTCCTGCCCTGCTGATGGACGGTCTTACCGTTGTCATCTCCCCTCTCATCTCGCTTATGAAGGATCAGGTCAGCGCACTTCTCGCCGCAGGTGTTGAAGCCGCCTGCATAAACAGTTCGCTGGGTGCCGAGGAATACCGCATGACTTTCGATCTGCTCTACAGCGGCAGATGCCGTATCCTCTACATTGCTCCCGAGCGTCTTGATGCTCCCGATTTTTCGGCATTTGCCGCACGTTCCGATATATCGATGATAACCATTGACGAGGCTCACTGCGTTTCACAGTGGGGACAGGATTTCCGCTCCTCCTATCTGAGGATAGCCGAATTCATCGGAAAACTCCCGAAGCGCCCCGTTGTCAGCGCATTCACAGCTACAGCTACCTCCGCAGTCAAAAGCGACATAATCTCTCTGCTGAAGCTGGATTCGCCCTTCACCATAACCACAGGCTACGACCGCAGCAACCTGTTTTTCTCGGTGCGCCGTCCCGACAACAAGTACCGTGAACTGACAAAGCTTCTGCACGGCTACGAGGGCAAGAGCGGAATAGTGTACTGCCTCTCACGCAAAAATGTCGAGGAAGTATGCGACAAACTGCGCAGCGACGGCTTCTCTGCCACACGCTACCACGCAGGGCTCCCCGATTCCGAACGCCGCAGCAATCAGGACGATTTCATCTATGACCGCTGCCAGATAATGGTCGCCACCAACGCTTTCGGAATGGGCATCGACAAATCCAACGTCTCATTCGTCATTCACTACAATATGCCCAAGGACATCGAAAGCTACTATCAGGAAGCAGGCCGCTCGGGCCGTGACGGTGAACCTGCCGAATGCGTTATCCTCTACAGCGGCAACGACGTAAGGATAAACCGCTTCATGATAGAAAATTCCCGTGAGGATAATCAGGAACTCTCCGACGAACAGCGCAGTCAGATGATAGCCAAGGATATGGAAAGGCTGAAGCAGATGACTTTCTACTGCACCACCACTGACTGTCTCAGGGGCTTCATGCTGAAGTATTTCGGTGAACCCAACGTCCACTACTGCGGAAAATGTTCCAACTGCACCGACGGATTCGAGACCGTTGACATCACCATAGATTCGCAGAAGATACTCTCCTGCATTTACCGCATAAGACAGGCTTCCGGCCGTGATTACGGCAAAAGTATGCTGACCGATGTGCTGAGGGGAAGTCAGAACGAAAAGCTCATTTCCCTCGGATTCGGCAAGCTTTCCACTTACGGCATAATGGCGGATTCCGCTCCGAAGAAGATACGTGCGGAGATAGATTTTCTCGCCGAAAAAGGATACATACACGTTACCGAAGGCGATTACCCTCAGCTTCTGCTGACAGCACGTTCAGCGGAGGTGCTGAAAGAAAAGAAACCGCTCACCATGAAAATGCCCATCGAGAAAAAGAAATCGCCTTCAAAGGCAGTCGGCGCAGGCGAAGACGATTTCCTTTTCATCGAGCTGAAAAAGCTGAGAAGCACCATTGCAAAGAAGGAACTCGTCCCTGCCTATATCATCTTCTCCGATGCCGCACTGAAAGATATGTGCAGGCTGAAACCTACGGATATCCCGCATTTTCTGCGTGTTGCAGGCGTGGGAAAGGTCAAGGCGGAAAAGTACGGGCTGGAATTCTGTACACTTATAGCCGATCATATTTCAAAGCAGGCTGATTAATGTTTTATTTTTAAAGTATTCACAGATAATTAAGATAAAACCACTAAAATTATAACATTGAAATCGCTGAAATATGATAACATTAGTATGAGATATTGTATCGGAAGGGGGCGAGCAGATGAAAGGTCTCACCTTTGAAAGACAATTGATAGATGTAGTAGAAGAATACGATTATGACACACAGTACGAAAAGTATAACCGATATTACAAAAACTGGCGAAAAAACAAACAGAACCCCTTCGCCTTCAACTTTGAAATGAATCGGAAAGAAAGCGTTTATATAGAGGGAAAAGGCTTCAAAGTCCCCTCTCTGCTCGACGCTGAATCCGAAGTTATCGGACATATAATGCACGTCGTCGGCATCGCCATGCTGATGTGGATATTCATAGATAACATTATCGGAAAAGCCGCCATACAGATACTGGACCATTTTGGCATCGACATACACGCAAATTTCATCAGCGACGGTGTTCACGGCGGCCCGAAAGAGATAGTCACGTTTTTTATTGCTGTCTCTTTCCTGAAGGTACTGGTTCCGACCATATATATGAAGAAGATGTTCAAGGTCCCGAAAGAAGTGCGGTTCATGAATGTTATGAACCACCCGTCGGACATGATACGTGCGATCGCCATCTCTCTTGCGATCAGCGTAATAACGACACTTCCGAATATCTACAACGGCACCAACAGTCAGCTTTACAACTACTTCACTACGCTCGATACAGACATTTCCGTATGGGGACAGACCGAATTCGTCGCATACACGATTTATGACATAATCATACTTTCCATAATAACCGAGATGTTCTTCCACAGTGCCGTATTCGCACCGCTGAGACAGTTCGGAGACTTCTTCGCAATAGGCGTCACAGCCGTAGTTGCAGGACTTCTCGCACAGGATGCCGCCGAAGTTCCTGCCGCCATTCTTATAACCATAGTTGCAGGTTCAGGCATGATAAGGTCAGGTTCGATCTACACCGCATTCTTTGTACGTATAGTCTACAAGATGTACAGACTTGCGATAGTCATTATCGAGACCGATACATCCTCAAATATGTATCTTGACCGAAACCTCTTTATGCTGGTGATATTCTCGTTAGCAATAGGTACTGTCCTGTTTATCCGCCTTATGAGCGGGAAACGTGAGTGCTACTCGAAATACTACTCAGAGATACCCGAAACCAAGCGTATCCGTGCCGCTGTCAAGGCTTACCCGTTCCCTGTGGTAGCCTGCCTCTGCATACTGGCGATCATACTGAAGCAGGTGTTATAATGGATAAGTACATGAAACGTGCCCTTGAACTGGCAAGAGAAGCTTTCAGCGAAGGCGAAGTTCCTGTGGGAGCGGTAGTGGTGAAAAAGACCACGGGCGAGATAGTCGGTGAAGGACGAAACCGCCGTGAGACCGCTAAAAACGCTCTTGCTCATGCAGAAATAGAAGCCATAGATCAGGCCTGCCGCAGACTGGGAGGATGGCGGCTTCCCGAGTGCGCATTGTACGTCACTCTTGAACCCTGCCCCATGTGCTGCGGTGCGATAATCAATTCACGCATCGACAACGTATATTTCGGTGCATACGACTACAAAAGCGGTTCTGCGGAATCGGTGCAGAAGATGTTCTCACTTCCCTACAATTACCGTCCCGAAGTAATGGGCGGAATAATGGAAGAAGAATGTTCTGCCATACTTTCGGAATTTTTCAAGGAACTGCGCATACGAAAAAAGAACAGATAGCAATTGCCGTCATGGGAACAGCTTTCACATGGCGGCAATATCATTGGAAAGGAACATAATGAATAAGTACAAGAACCTCATCCCCGCCTTTTCGGGGATCCTTTTCCTGCTGACAGCCGTTTTTGCAGTTGCACACGCATGGCTTGCCGGCATTCATAAATACGACATGAGTTTGTCATTCTCCTCATATGTGGGACTTTCCCGTCTGACATCCATAGTCTGGTTCATCGCCGCAGTTATCATAATACCTGCAATGATCTTCTACTTATCAGGATCGGATATCTGTGCGGTCAGAAAAGCGGTCTACGGAGTTGTTTTCCTTTGCATAGCAGGAACTGCGCTCTTCCCTTTCAATTGTTTCAGCGGATCGCCTACCGCTCTTACCTGCAATATCCACAACTATTTTGCCATAGGACTTATGCTTGCGACGACGGTTTCGTTCGTGCTCGCAGCAATAATGTCAAAAAGCAACAAACAGCGTATCACCGCTGTTTGTTCGATCATTTATGCAGTCGTTTTCATCGTGCTGTACTTCACGGGATCCATGCCGCTGTTCAGGACCTTCTTCATATGGGAAAATCTCTTTATCATCCTGCTTCTCATAAATCTGCACATGGAACAGTTTTCTGAGATAAGCAAGTAGGGGCGGATATCATCCGCCCCTTTGATTTTGCGAAAAAACAGGGCGCACAACGTGCGCCCATCAATAACCGTACAAATTTTGACAGAACATTGTAGGGAACGCCGCCCTCGGCGTTCCACAATGAACCGATGATATTTATTGCTTTCAATAATTATTGCTCCGCCAATTAAACATTGCCAAAAAGGCGAAGACATAGAGGAAAATTATCAAGAAAGGAAAATGCAGAAATGCTGACGCATTTCAAGTTTTTCTGACGCTGAGAATTTTTCTTTATGTCAAGCATTTGAAGGCAAGGTTTAGTTGGTGGAGCAATATATCGACACAATTCAGGAAATTTCAATAACACCTTTTTTCTTCATCAAATACAGAACTATCGCACTTGCAGCGAGAAGAACTATAGTCGTGAAAATACTTCCCTCGATGCCGAAAGCACCGCCTGTGAGAAGCTTGCTGTCGGAATCAGCAACGGTTTTCATGACCGACTCCATCTCATTCGTACCGCTGACGCTGATGCCGTAGAGATTGCCCTGTGTGCAGTTCCATATGCTGTGGATAGCGCATCCTCCCCAGATGTCATCGGTGAGTATCATATACAGTCCTGCAAAAACCGCAAACAGTGCCAGATTCACAAGCACAAAAGGCCCGAATCCGGGGTTGGCAGCGTGGGCAAGTGCAAAAGCAAGCGAACTTACAGTAAGGGCGATTATAAAGTTATGCTTTCCACCCACAGTGTTCATCAGGTAGCCACGGAATATGAACTCCTCACTCATGCCCTGGAAGAACCATCCTATCCAGTAAAGGCCGATAAGTCCGAAATTTACACCAGAACAGAAGCTGATCTTCTGTGCGCCGAAAAGTGCACTGAGAAGAACTATCGCCGTCATAAGAACTGTGCCGATACCGAGACCGATAAGATAATGCGGCACCAGTTTTCTCTTTCTCACGCCCATCGAACCAAGAGAACGCATCTCACCGAAACGGCAATATACCATACTGATGATAGTTCCGAAAACCGTACTGATAAGCGTCGGTATCATTATTGCAGGCGGTGCGGATACCTTGTTCGCAACCCTCATGGACTCGGACAGGGATATGGTCTCGCCCTCTTTCAGCCCCATATTTGCGAACTCCTCCATCATCGGCTTAACAGTCAGTATTGACGGAACTATGCCCTCGAACAGATACATTACAAGAAAAACTATGATGAATGCAACGATCATCGAGATCAGCTTCGGTGAAGCATGAGACTTCGATGATTCCTCGAACATTCCTGATCTAACTTTCAGCATATTTTACCTCCGGAATAATTGATATTTTTATTTTACTGTGAGAATATGATTTTGTCAAGTATCATTACCTTGCTGCTTCTCCTCAGCCGTAAAACTGACCAAAGGACATTTTATGACAAAAACTCTTTTTACCTCCTCAAAAATTACGTTCTTTTTTCTTGACAAACATATAAAAATAAAGTATAATGTTAGTATGTATAATCGTCGGGAAAATCATGAACTGTCGTTTTTCTCTCACAGTCGGGGGGATCAAGCGGTTTTTCGCTTCTTCCCGAGATATCCGTACCATTTTTTCATGAAAGGGATGACGATATGACTTACCATGATTTCTCAGAAACTCCACCCGAAATAGTAAAACTCGCAGAACGTTCCATCGAAGGCTACAAAATAGACCCCGCCCTCTACACTCAGTACGATGTAAAACGTGGTCTCCGTGACCTCAACGGCAACGGCGTCGTTGCGGGACTCACCAACATCAGCACCATCAAGGTACTCGATACAGGCGAAGATATGCCAAATCACGGCGACGGCAAACTCTACTACAGAGGCATCGATGTAGAGGATATCGTCTCGGGCTTCATCAAGGAAAAAAGGTTCGGCTTTGAAGAGACAGTCTATCTGCTCCTTTTCGGCAATATGCCCTCGGAGCACGAGCTCAGCGAATTCAGAAAGATACTCGCTGATTACCGTTCACTTCCCCCTACGTTTATACGTGATGTCATCATGAAAGCGCCCAGCGACAACATGATGAACTCCCTCGCTAAAAGCGTTCTTGCGCTGTATTCCTACGACGAAAGAGCCAACGATATATCCATACCGAACGTGCTCAGACAGTGCATCGAACTGATAACCCTGTTCCCTCTGCTGTCAGTCTACGGCTACAACGCTTACAAATACTCAAGGCACGGCGGCTCGCTGTTCATCCATGACCCTGCCCCCGACCTTTCCATCGCTGAGAATATCCTCTATATGCTCCGCCCGAATAAGCACTATTCCGAGCTGGAAGCACGTATCCTCGACCTCGCCCTTGTTCTCCACGCAGAACACGGCGGCGGCAACAATTCCACCTTTACGGTGCACGTTGTCTCCTCCTCGGGCACCGACACCTACTCATCCATCGCAGCTGCCCTCGGCTCACTGAAGGGCCCCAAGCACGGCGGCGCAAACATCAAGGTCGCTATGATGTTCGATGACATGAAGGCGAATGTGGGTGACTGGTCCGACGAAGACGAAGTAAAGGGATATCTCCGCAGGCTCCTCCACAAGGAAGCCTTCGACAAAGCCGGTCTCATCTACGGCATGGGACACGCTGTCTACTCACAGTCCGACCCGAGAGCAAAGGTGTTCAAGGGATTCGTGGAAAAGCTTTCCGCCGAAAAGGGCCGTGAGGAGGAATTCAGGCTCTACTCCCTGGTAGAAAAGCTCGCTCCCGAGGTCATCACCGACGAGAGAAGGATCTACAAGGGCGTATGTGCAAACGTGGATTTCTACAGCGGCTTTGTTTACAGGATGCTTGGCATCCCGGATGAACTGTTCACTCCGCTGTTCGCTACAGCCCGTATCGCAGGCTGGTCAGCACACAGGATAGAAGAGCTCATCAATTCAAACAAGATAATCCGTCCCGCATACAAGGCCATCTCCCCTAAGCTGGAAGCAGGCGGCTATGAGGCCTGGCTGGCTTATGAGATAGGCTCTAACGTTATCAGACTCAGAGATAACAACAACGGCATCGAGTTTTTCCGCTACAAGGAGGAGAATACTGCCGACATCATCAGGCAGTCTCCCGAAGTATGGGGACTACCTACCCTTTATCTCCCCAACCGTTTCGCTAACGGCGTACTCAGAGCCTCAGACGCAGTATACAATCTGCCTATAAACGAAGCTGCACCCTACAACAACCACATCCACGGCTTCCTTCACAAAAGAGCCCATGAAATTATCGAGCACAATGCCGACAACAACTGCGCATGGGTAAAGACAAGATATGTCTACGATGAAAACGACGAATTCTTCAGCTACCTTCCTGTAAAGTTCACAGCAGAGTATACCTTCACTCTCTCCGAACAGGGTCTGGAACTGAATGTCCGCTTCACAAACAATTCCGACGTTATGCTCCCGATGTCACTTGCTTCACACACCACCATCAACGCTCCTTTCGTTGACGGCGGCAAGGAGGAGGATATCCGCCTTACTGTTCCGATAAGCAAGAAGTGCGAGCTCAACGACAGATGCCTCCCGACAGAGCGCCTCAAGTCTCTCACTATGTACGACCTGGAATACAAGAACGGCGCTAAGTGCCCTGTTCTTCAGGTATGCGACAACGATATGTACGTAGGCGAAACAGGCGAACTGGACGGCGATAACTTCCACGGTGTCATCGCTGAGGATGCCGCAAGCGGAAAGAAGCTCTGCTACGAGGTTTCCGATGAGTATAAGTTCTGGATCATATGGAACGACAGAGGCATGAACCACTACTTCTGCCCCGAGCCGATGACAGCTATGATCGACGCTCCCAACCTTTCACTTGAAAGAGACGTTACAGGCTATACCGAGGTAAAGCCGGGCGATACATTTGAGACTCACCAGCGCTTCTTCACAAAGCTTCCTGCTGTTGAGGAATGACCCCTGCTGACGGAATGTCCGCAAACCAAATAAGTCGTTCATCCCCTGTCCGGAAAGGCAGGGGATTTTTGCTGTCATGCGGCTAAGGCTAACGGATAATTTCGGATGATAACAAATTGTATAATATGCACAAAAAAGGGATAAAAAATAATACAATGGAATTTTTGCACTATCTATTGTAATAATAAATGAAATATGGTATAATAAAACAAATACGGTGTACCTAACCCGTTTTTTCTACCATTAATCAAAGGAGTAAAATTATGAAGTTCGGATTTTTTGACGACGCTAATAAGGAATATGTTATCAATTCCCCAAGAACCCCTTATCCGTGGATAAACTACCTCGGCAACCAGGGATTCTTCTCACTCATCTCCAACACAGCAGGCGGTTACTGCTTCTACAAGGATGCACGTCTCAGACGTATCACACGTTACCGCTACAACAACGTGCCTCTCGATATGGGCGGACGTTATTTCTATATCAACGATAACGGTACTGTATGGAACCCCGGCTGGTCCCCTGTAAAGACAGAGCTGGATGAGTATGAGTGCCGCCACGGTATGGGCTACACTATCATCAAGGGTAAAAAGAACGGACTCAAGGCTGAAGTTACTTTCTTCGTTCCTCAGAACTATGACGGCGAAGTTCAGCAGGTAGTTCTCACAAACGAAAGCAAGGAAGCTAAGAGCTTCTCTATCTTCTCTATCGCTGAATGGTGTCTCTGGGATGCTCAGGATGACTGCACAAACTTCCAGAGAAACTTCTCTACAGGTAGAGTAGAGATCGAAGGATCAACTATCTACCACGTAACAGAGTACAGAGACAGACGTAATCACTACGCTTTCTATACAGTTAATGACGAGATCGACGGCTACGATACAGACCGTGACTCTTTCCTCGGAAGCATCTACAACGGCTGGGACAACCCTGAGACTGTTATGAATGACAAGCCTTCAAACTCTTTCGCTGACGGCTGGTCACCTGTTGCTTCACACTACAAGAAGGTAACTCTCGCTCCGGGCGAATCAAAGACCCTGATCTACATCCTCGGCTACGCTGAGAATCCTCAGGACAAGAAGTTCGCAGCTGAAAAGCCTGCTAACCTCCTTACAAGAGAGACATGGGTACTCAACAAGGAAAAGGCTTACGCTATGATCGAGAAGTACAACACTCCCGAA
>CADBAC010000028.1 GCA_902792495.1 Ruminococcus flavefaciens
CTGATGCTCAGGCATACTTCGACGAACGTAAGCAGAGCCGTGTGAACATAACGGTCAGATTTGCTAATTTGTCCGAAGTTGAGAAGTACAAGCAGTTTCTGGAGCTCGATAGCTTCGAGGTCGGCGATAAGATAACAGTATATCATAAGGAGCTCGACATTTACTACTCAAACTTGGAAATTATTTCAAAAACATATGATGTGGTTGCTCAGAGGACTATGGAGATACAGATCGGTAACTTCAAAAACGCTATCACGCGCCGTCCTTTTATGTCCGATACTGTTAGTAGTGGCAATAGTGCAGTTGATAAGAGTACATCTGCATTGGCTCAAGATATTTATGCTACAAATACAAGTATTATGGCTGCAAGCATATCAGGTATGGAAATTTTTGCAATATCTGAGCTTGAGAAACGTACAATAGCAGAATTGGAAGGAGAATAATATGTCAACAACATATACCGAAAACTATAATTTAGGTAAACAGACAAATACAGCTGACAAATTTGATATGTCGATAATTACTGATAATATGGATAAGATAGATCACTATCTAAAAGAAAATGCTGAAGAAATAGATGATGCAGCCGCTGCAATTTATGCAGCGCTTAGTGCTCTTACAGATAGGGTTGCTAATCTGGAGGCTTCTGGTATTTCTTTAACAATTGTCGAGCTGCTCAGCGCTCCGATTGTAGGAGCGGTAAATTCAATAGCACTTACCGACGATATGAATAAATATGATATTCTCGTATTCAGGTTTGGAATTACAGCCGGCGGCGTAAACCAGCAATTCGAGAATACTCTTTGGGTGCGAGATGTATACAACAAGCCTTTATCTGAGAAATTCTTTATATCCGGGTATTTATCACCCGGGTACGGCGTGTACTATGGATTATCATATGCTGATAGTAAACATTTTACCGTTGTTGACAGCTCTCAGAGAATGTGGAGCGAAGACAGGACGATTTTCGGCATATCCGGTATTAAATTCTGAGGAGGCGGGGGCAATGGACACTAATGTAATCGTGGCGATGCTCTCACTGGTCGGAACTCTTGGCGGTTCTCTCGGCGGCATACTCGTCAGCTCCAAGTTGACCAATTACCGCTTGCAGCAGCTCGAAAACCGCGTTGCTGAGCACAACCACTTCGCACAGAGACTGCCCGTCATCGAGGAGCAGATCAAGGTCATCAACCATAGATTGGAGGACTTGGAACGTGAAAATCAAAGAGCGCATAGCTAAACTAATTGACGTGAAAACTCTGGTGACATTCACGCTGACCGGAGTTTTCGGATATTTGTCTGTCAACGGCGATGTCAAGCCGGAGATCTTCGTGACTATCTACACGACAGTCATTGGCTTCTATTTCGGCACTCAGGCTAATAAAGGAGGTAAAAATATATGAACTCACCCTACTGCGGAAAATTCCGCGTAACACAGCAATACAAGCCCGGTACGCACGACGGTCTCGATCTCGTCGGCATCGACTCAAAGGAGGTACACGCTACAATCAGCGGTACAGTCCACTACGCCGGCTGGGAAAATCCCGGCAACCATGCTCAGGGCTTTGGACAGTACGTCTGCATCAGAGGTACGGACGGGCTTCTTTATTACTACGGACACTTGTCCGAATTAAAGTGCAAGACCGGCGATCTTGTAGCCTGCACGGACGTTATCGGCATCGAGGGCTACACAGGGCACGTCATACCTTCCGGTCCCGGTGGCAGCCACTGCCACTACGAGATACGCGGAGCGTTCTACAAGGGCGCTAAGGTGTACGATGTGTGCAGCCGTTCCGGGATCCCGAATGTCAAGGACGGCGTTTACGATGACGGCTATCGTCCCGGAACTGCTCCGGCTAAGAAAGAGCCCGACATCAAGGCAGTCCAGTCCGCTCTCAACGCTCACGGCTACGACTGCGGAACAGCTGACGGTATCGCAGGACCTAAGACATTAAATGCACTCATAAATGCTATTTCAGATCTTTGGTGCTAAAAATTACAATCAATCCCCCTTAGAGATATACTCTCTTTGGGGGATTTTGTGTTTTTTTAACAAGATAACACATTGATATTGTGCAAGTATACAAAACTCACTCAAAGAGTGATTATTTTTTTAAAAGCTATTGACATTTCACTCAATGGGTGATATAATATAATCAAGGAAAACGAAACACGACCGCCCGATAGGGTAAGGAGGATTTTATGATGTATACACTTACAGCTATCAAAGCAATCGCAGAGTCCGCTAACGATGTAGAAGTTCAGGACGCTATATTAGTACATCTCAACAAAGACAAGTTCAATGACGGCGACTGTGTACTTTTCGGATATAGCATTGATGATTTCGAGAACGATAATGATATTACCGATGCACTTATAAATAATACACCAATATCCGATTATACCGTTGATGATAATGGCATATATCACGCTTGATAAAAGCTATGACTATAAAAGAACTTCGTACCGCCTGCGGTATGACTCAGAAAGCATTTGCAGAATACTTCAGTATTCCGAAAAGATCAATTGAGAATTGGGAAGGCGGAACAAGAAATGCTCCGGAATATCTGATAGAACTTATGGAATACAAATTAAGAAAAGAGGGGCTTATATAGCCTCTTTTTTTAGCGAAAAATCAGATTGTAGACCAGGCTTTTTTTTTTTTTTTTCTATCCTATATGGAGTATTAAAGCAATGCGAGAGATATATGTTGTAAATCAAAAATTTCCCCTCTGAGGTCATTCCTCGGAGGGGAACTTTTCTTTATATTCAGCAAATTTCGACAATTAACGGCATCATTCTCAGTTACAATGTTGATAATTCGTGATTTTATGTTGTATATACTGGAATACTATATATCTTTAATGAGCGTATGAATATGCACATCAATGATATATATGACAGGTAACGAAATCAGAATAGCGATATTTCGAGAGAAAAGGGGACAGGGTGCCATTTATCGCGGATGTCAGTTTCTCGGTGGTAGGTGATAGCCTTGACAGCCGCCCGGAGCAAGCGGTTCTTTTCTTCGGCAGAAGCCGCTTCGTCTTCAAGCACCTTGACAGCTTCCTGGAGCGCGATATATCTCTGCTGATAGTCTATGTCTGTAATTTCCATAGCCTTAGCTTCCTCGATAGCTTCCTGCAATTCCTTACGTCTCTGAGCGAGAGCTGCGTTACGCTTCACAAATACCTCGCTGGTATATATGCCTTGTTCGAGGAATTCATATAATCGGTCCTGCTGAGTCTCCAGGGCGTTGAGCTCCTTCTGCAAGTTAGCTGTGATAGCCTTATGCGCTTTCGGAGTTTCTGCTGAGTTGCCATTCAGCATCTCTTTCAGATCTGCCGCGAGACTGCGCAGAGCCTTGATGACTTCTTCCTCAACCTCTGCATAAGTAGCCGAGCGATTACCGCACCGCATCTGATATGCACAGTGGAGACGCGGTGCGCTCGCACGCTGAGGCTGGTATATCATCGGCCTGCCGCAGGAGCAGCGGAGTATACCTGCGAATGGATTACACAAGCCGGATGCTGCCTTAACCTTCGGCACCGCACCGAACTTAGCGAGGGAAGCGTTGAACGTCTCTTCGGATATGATCGGCTCATGCTTGCCATCAACGAGGATCCAGTCTTCTTTCTTGGACTTCGGGCGCGAAGAAATGAGCTCACCGTCTTCATACTTCTTGATAGTTTTTCTCCAGTTCCAGCGAATCTTTCCGATGTATACGGGATTTCTGAGCATATCTCTTACGCTGGCGCTGCTCCAAAGTTCGGACTTCCTCGGTCTGATATGCAGAGCATTAAGGCGATTAGCGATAGTAGTAGTGCCGAGGCCCTCTTTCGTCCATAGCTCGAACATGAGGCGCACGGTATCGGCTTCGGCATTAGGAGCGAGAGTGTACGACTTTCCGACTTTGATCTTATCGTACCCGAAAGGCGGCACTGAGCCTATGAAGTTACCCTCATTCACGGAAGCCAAGCGCCCGCGGTTCATGATCTCTTTGATGTATTCGAGGTAGTCATTGCCTCGCATCAGTTCCATTTCAAAGAACTTCCTGTCGAACTTCTCCGCGAGGTCGTATGTCTTCGGCGGCGTGATGATAAGAGTATCGGTATACCGGAACGCTCTGATTATAGTACCGCAGTCTGAAAGGTCGCCTCGGCTGAGTCGCTGGGGATCCACTACAAGAACGCCTGTTATATCCTCGGCCTGAATACGGTCGAGGATTTTTTTCATTTCAGGGCGGTCCTGGATGGTTTCGCCGGAGACTACTTCCCGATAGATATATTCTTCCGGTATAGCTCCGCCGAGCTTGCTGACAGCATAGTCTTGCAAGATGCGGTAATGCTTCGCCAGGACTTCTTCAACTGACTCATGCTCACCGTCAGCTCGTGACTTTCTGAGGTATATCAGATACATAAGCTACTCCTTTCTAAGAATAACCCCTGCGGATGCAGGGGGGCGGTTTTTATTCAGTAACAAAAAGGTTTTCAAGGTCAATTTCTTTTCTGTCTGCAACTATACATTTGAAGAGTTCACCAGCTGCATAGCTATCATATAGTGCATTGTGTGCGTTGCAAATATAGATATTGTTAAGCTCACATATGTCCTTTAATTTATAACTGTAATGATCTTTATATGTTCTGCGGCTTAGCGATAGAGTATCATATACGGTTTTATTTTCGACCGAATCCAGTCCATTAACATACAAATGCTTTATATCAAAAGGAGCATTATGTGCTACAAGCGGCATATCCTCTATAAATTCATTAAAGCTGTCGATTATTTGGTAGAACCGAGGTGATTTTTCGACCATATCGTCAGATATACCGTTGATTTCAGTTGCTGTTTCAGGTATTGGCTTTCGTGGCTTTATGTAAGTATTAAATGCCTCAACAGGGCTGAAATCTTTATATTTTACTGCCGAGAGCTGGATAATATCGTTTCCGCCTGTTTTTAATCCGGTAGTTTCAACATCAACGGCTATAAAATCCTTAATACTTTTGATAGGGGTAGATTTTGTTATGTTCTTACACTCTTTATCAACTATATTTATTTCCGGATTTCGATTTCGCTTTTCGTCGGACAGTTTTATTTCAAACAAAGGAAGATTATCAACAACTGCTTTGAATTCTGAATGCTTTTTACTCAGAAATTCTTCGCGTCTTTTGGCAGCTTCTTTTCTTTCGTTTTCTCGTTGAATAGCTTTTTGTTCCTCTTCAAGTCTTCGTTGTTCTTCTATTCTCGCTCTTTCGATTGCTTCAAGTTGTGCTTTTTGCTGAGCAAGTTTTTTAGGATCATTTTTATAAGAATATACAGCCCACAGAATTAGAAATAATAAAACTGAGATTATGAATACAAAGAATAATATGACATCTCCCATAGCTATATCACCTTCATACAGATTTTATGATTTTTTTAACTACGCCGACTATCTTGATCGCATCTAATTCGGGACCAGCAAACGACATAGGCGGATATGCAGGATTGATAGATTCCAGCGTGAGTTTGTTCTTAGATTGGAAGGCTCGCTTCACAAATCCATCGTTTTCACCGCATACGATAGCAACAACAATGTCACCGTTCTCAAAGCAGTCCTGCTTATGGACTATAACGAGATCATCCTCTTCGATTTTCGGATACATTGAATCTCCTTTGACAGCAATAGCGATAGTTTCCTCAGCTTCGCTCGGATTATTCAAATATATCGGTTCGTATCCAATAACATGATTATCTGCGTAAGCACCAAAACCGGCAGAAACACTTCCGAAGATAGGGATCATATAGATATTATCTTTATTAAGAACATTAAAACCGTGATATTCATTACTATCAGACAGAGAGGGTTCGTTACAAGTCACAGTATTGCCGAGCAATCTATCAGAAGATATGCCGAGCGTTTTACAGATATTCAAGATAACAGAAGTATTGATGTCACGCTCCCCTCGTTCATAAGAAGCATATGTGCGAGCATTCATATTAAGCGTTTCAGCGAACTCTTTTTGAGAAAGCTTCATTTCTTTGCGAATGCTCTTTAAATTATCTTCTACTGACATAGTTCAAACCTCCTTCTTGTTTCCTTGTGTAAATTATAACACACAAACTGTGTCGAGTCAAGTAGAATTTAAAACACGAAATGTGTTAAAATTGCACATAGAATAACAACACGATTTGTGTAGTATTACGGTATTGACAAACTACACAAAACGTGTTATAGTATACACATAAACACGAAACGTGTTGGAAAGTAAGGTGATAACTTGGAAACAGTATTCATGAACATTCGTGCTGAGTGCGTAAGGAATGGCATTACAATCGAAGAACTAAGCCGGAAACTCGGTATTGAAAGAAAGACGTTCTACAACTGGGAAAGCAAGAAAGATTTTCCGACAAGCTATCTTGTAAGAATGGCAAACATCTTTCGTGTAACTACCGATAACCTGCTTGGCATCACAGCGGAACAGTAAAGCAACCGGTACAACCCATAGAGATAAAGGAAAGGAGGGGAAAATAATGGAAAGCAAAAAAGCACCAGTAAAAATAGAACTTGATACATCAGAAGCTGAAGGGAAACTTGATAAGCTCCTGAAGACTGCATATGAAATCCGGCAAACGCTTCTTGAGACTGAGAAAATAGCAGACAGAATGATGAAAATGCTTGATTAAGCAACAAAGAGACCAAGAGAGAGAGCCGCTGGCACACGCGACTCTTGGTGATGGGCGAATCAGTTATCGCCGTTTGCGGCAGCGATAACCAATTCTTTTAACTCGGCGCGAGTTGGAATTTGGCTGGACACCTCTGCCAACTGCGCTTCAAGTTCCCATATAGGATCAAAGAAAAAGAAGATATACACCCCCTTTCTGAAAGGGGATAGGCATCAGCTGAACAATGTGCCTTGTGCAGTGTACCACCAATATTATATCACATACCGGCAACCGGTACAACCCGTAAAGCATAGCATAGAAAGAGGTGATATTATGAAAAACGATATCAGGAACTGGCAGGAGACCGAGACCGAGACCGAACGCATCGTGAATTACGATACCGACAAGGCGCATATCACGGTCCACATTCCGAAGCGAACTCCAGTGGAGCAAGCGGAGTACGAGAAGAGGATGCGTGCGGCACTGAGAAGGTTTTATCATCATGTCACTGTCGAGCGCGGCTATGACTGGGATGAACTTGTTGCGAAACACGAAGACGACTTGTGCAGTTGACTGCACGGAAAGGAGAGCAATATGTATGATACCGCATATAAGTTAGCGTTAATACTGGCAGCCGCAGTGATCGCCTTCTGCATTGCATACATTATCGAAGAAGGCAAGGCGCTCAAAGCCGAGTATAACGAGTGGAGCACACGGAAGCACCGGGCACAGTACCGAATACCCGCGTACAAGCAGATGAACAAGCGCTGGACTCAGCACGTCAACCGCGAAACCCTATGGACGGAGGTGAACAAGTAATGTCAGGATTGGCAATGTCGAATGACGAGATAGTCGTGCGCTACAAGCAGGCGAAGAACAAAGGCAATCAGGTGCAGGTCCTTGCAGAGCTGAACGATTGTCCGATAGAACGCATCATCGGGATACTCGTTGCAAGCGGAGAAGACAACAGGTGTTTCAATCATCTTCGTTCAAAGCTGAAAAAGCAGGAAGAAAAGGCAGCGAAGAAATTTGAGAAGCTGCGTGAAGAGCACCAGGAACAACTGGCAATACAAGCTGAAGCAATGAAAGCGATGCCACCTGAGCCGGTTAAGGCTGCGGTCGCTGAAAAGATGCAGGAAGTCCTTTACAGCAAATCGCCTGCGGGCAAGCAGCAGGATTTCGAGGATATTGATCTGATTGAAATAGGCGGACATCTCTATGAGGACAGCGAGCTGATAGATGCATTTGGCAAAAAAGTCCATGCCTTGATAGATCGTCGTCGGGAGCTCGTTGCAGAGATAGAGGATATTGATGTAATGCTCACCAAGTACGCCTATATGATATCAGATCTTCGTGAGGCTATTGACTGTGAAGGGGGGTAGAGATATGACAAGGTACAGGATAAAAGACGTAGCTTTCGAGTGTGACGAGCAGACCGGAAAGGCAAGGATAATCACGCAAGCTCAGAGCACAGAGTTCATCAATCCGATAGAGGCGTGGAACACGTTCACGATGTCAGCGCTGAAGCCTCTGGAAGATGAACTCCGGGACAAGCTCGAAGCTAATGGCTTCAACCGCTGGACAGGCATTCGCGTGTAGTATGGGAAAGAAGATACCTTACGATCAGGCGTTACGCCTCGGACGAGTCGAGCAGAAAACTTCTATTTTCGCAAAGAATAACCCCTACGGCTTCCAGATAGACGTTAATCACCCGAAGATCCTGCCGCTGTATGAGCGCTACAAAGAAAAAGTCGGGGAGCGCATACTTTCCGACGAGCAGAGGCACGATTTCGAGGAGCACATATTCAGGATGCTTGAACGAGTAAACAAAAAATGAGTTGTGCAGTCAACTGCACAGAAAGGCAGGATTTCATGAACAAAGAGACATATTTCAAGACTACCGATATAAAAGGCAAGAAGCAGGAAGCAATTGCTATTGATACCGCAATAGCTCTGAAAAGCTTCTGCGAGCAGGAGCCTGAATTTGAGCAGGCGATAGAACAGAGTGGAAAGACGTTCCAGGAATGCCTCAACGACGTTGTCAAAGGCATCGGAAACAGTATTTCCGATATTGAAGTCTTTCGCCGTGCCGTGAAGTTCTACTTCTCTACTGCAACGGTTAATTTCGTGATGAATATTGACCTTAGTGGAGATAACGGCGCCGCTCCTAATATTACAATGACCGAGAACAAGACATTGAGCGTTTCCCTCGATGATCTTCTTGACTTCTGAGGTGATTGCCATGGAAGGATTCGTAAACGTCGCCGCGCATCTCGAAGAGATTGACCTGTATATGCCGCACTTCGTTTTCTACCGCAGAGGAATCCGCTCACCTGGTATCGGAGTTTTCGGAGAATACATTGGAGTCGAGCACAACAGCAAGGTGACGGACTGCTATTGCACAGCCTGTCACGAACGCTATGAAGATGATATCAACAGCCCGAAGCACTACAAGCATAAGAAGTTTGGTTACTGTACTCACTGCCGCGCACCGGTAGAATACAGGCAGATGAACTACGGAAGATCAACATACTACTACACGAAAAACTTTGCCGTATTTGAAGGAGCAGGAGACAGGATGCACATTGAGTGCATCAAGGTTAGTCAGAAATTCGAGGATGAAGAGAATGAACTTCAGCCGGTTCTCGACTGGCATACCGTTACAAGATATGAGCTCGAACCCGGCAGAGCTACACAGTACCGTCTCGTATGGGAACGGCCAGGGTACAAATGGAAGCCTAAGAAAGGAAAAGCCATAGAACCGAATTTCACACTCGGTTGCTTCGGATATGGAGACCGCTCATATACGCTTATCAATCATGAAGCAGTTTCACACAGCTTCCTGAAATATCTATTCAAGGATGTTGAGAACCTGCCATCACTCTATATAGAATGGCTGTGCAGATATGCAGAACATCATCAGCTTGAATACCTTATGCACGGCGGTCTATATCAAGTAGCTGAACAGTATGTCACAAAGAACCTTCACGGGATTCGTCTTAACTGGAGAAGCAACGACCTGAAAAAGATCGTTCGGCTTCATAAGGTCGAGATTGAATATCTCGCCAAGGATGATGGACTATGGTACAGAGACTACATACATTGGAGAAAGAACACCTTTGAAGGAAAGACACCTGCGGAGACAATAAAGTATTATTCGAAGTTCCGCAGCAGTGAAAGATACATCAAAGAGGTACAGGAAATAACAAACCTGACAACAAAGAAGATAATGGACTATACGCTCAAGCGGCGGAATAGTGAAGGCCCGGCGTTCTTCCTCATATGCTGGCGCGATTATCTCCGAGATTGCATTGAGCTTAAATACGATATGCAGTCAGAGTCCGTGATAATGCCGAAGGACTTA
Source organism: Ruminococcus flavefaciens (assembly GCA_902792495.1). GTDB lineage: Bacteria > Bacillota > Clostridia > Oscillospirales > Ruminococcaceae > Ruminococcus > Ruminococcus flavefaciens_Z. Next base: position 10,010 of record CADBAC010000028.1, read on the forward strand.
TTCACGTTACACGAGAGAACGCAGCACATCCTCGAAGGCATAAGAGACGCTCATATGAATGACGAGCTTCAGAAAAGTGACATCAAGCGAAAAGACCTTGAGTGCGTTGATATGGAACTCGGACTCGCTCTATATCTTCCGAGAACAGTCAAGGATATAGCGAGAGAGGGCGCAGAGCTAAGTCATTGCGTCGGGGGATATGCTGACCGTCATGCCAAGGGCAAGCTAACAATCATGTTCCTTAGGACGCTCAGACATCCCGGCAAACCGTACTACACTATGGAAATATCGAACGACCTTGAGATAGTTCAGTGCCGCGGATATAGAAATAATCTTGCTCACAACCCGAAACCGGATACAATTATCGAGTTCGAGCGCAGATATACCGAGTATCTTGCAGTAGTCAAGGAGAACCGGCGAAAGGCTAAAGAAAAAGAAGCAAGGAAGAAAAGGCAGCAGACCAAAGCAAAGACTAAAGCTAAAGTCAAAGCCGCGTAAAGGAGGATTATTATGAATGAAATCATAACAACAGAAGATATGCTCCCGGCCACAGCGAGAGCAGTAATGATAACAGAGCGCATCAAGTCTAACGGCAGGGCGGCAGTGAACGCAGTCTGCATGATAGGCAAGGACCTGCGCACGATGAAGATAGACAAGCTGTATACCTCTCTCGGCTATGCTGAATTTGAGGACTATGCCGAGAAGGAATTTCAGATAAAGCGCCGACAGGCGTATCAGTACATATCAGTCTATGAAAAGCTCGGCGAGGAGTTTGTGCAGTCAAATGCACAGCTCGGAATTACAAAGCTCGCACTCCTGGCAGCGGCGAATCCTGAGGACCGTGCCGAGGTGATGGAGAACAAGGACGTATCGGATATGACATCGAAGGAACTTGAAGAAGCTCTCGCCAAGTGCAAGCAGCAGGGAGAACAACTCTCAATGTTAGAGGAAGAGAATACCGAGCTGAAGAACGCCGCCAAAGGCAGGGAGGAACTTGAAAAGGAGCTCGAAGAATACCGCAGGCGTTGCATAGAACAGCAGGACAAGCTCGATGCACTTGAAAAAGAACCGAAAGACGTAGAGATTCAGACGAAAGAAGTCATCAAGGAAGTTCCTGACAAGAAGACAGAAAAAGAGCTGGCGGCAGCGAAGAAAGCTCAGAAGGCGACAGAAAAGGAACTGCAAGAAGCTCAGGAAGCAAAGAACAAGGCAGAGAAGGAACTCGCAGCAGTAAAGAGGGAACTGGAAGCCAAGACCTCGGAGCTTCAGAGAGCAACGGTGAAACCGACAGAGAGTTCAGACAAGAGCAGCTTCAAGCAGATGCTTGCCAGTGCTTACAAAGAAATGACTGGACTCATTGAGTTTGTCAAAACATCGGAGCCGGAAGACAGAGAGCTCTTCCTTCGGAAAGCTCTTGAAATCCTTACAGCTTGCAAGACAGCTCTTATGCAGATAGATCCTTGCGTAGGAGTTCCGGCGGAATCAGAGGAAGACGATGGAGAGGCTGACTGATCGTAGAGTAGCTGAAGCCCTTCGGGATAATGCCGAGGGGCTAATAGCTAAGGGCGTTAAGCCAGCGATAGACGACCTGCGATACATCAAGCTCGCAGAGTATGAGAACGAACAGGAACGGAAAGAGAAGGTCTTGAGTACCTTCGGAACTGAAGATTATTACGAATAAGGAGGAAAATCATATGCAGATCAATGGTAAATGGTATACAGAGCCTCAGCTCGCAGCATACGTTAAAGAGCTCGAGGGTGAGCTCAAGGAGATACAGGAGCAGGCTGACAATGGCAAAC
>CADBAC010000029.1 GCA_902792495.1 Ruminococcus flavefaciens
CGTATCTGGTCATGGGATACTATCCTTGAACCTCTTACCTACTTCACAGGCAACGACCACAAGCTGAAATTCCTGCCTCCGAGAACAGACTTCTTCACAAGACACGAATCACAGTTTACGGCTGAATAAACGCAAAAAGCCCCTGATACGGCAAAAATGTCATATCAGGGGCTGAGTTTTTGTTATTCGTAATCAACTACATTGACCCACGAAAGCAGGATCTCTTTCTCCTTCTGTTCCTTCTTCACTGACTGTGAAGCGGCAACAATGGGCATCCACGACTGAACGTAGCGCTTGTCGGTATTGCTCTTCTTGCAGAACAGATCAAGATACTTGTCCGCTCCTGCAATATTTCCGCTCAGGCAGAATTTCAGATAAGTTCTTGCGGCATCGGCTGAGGCATTTCCCTGTGTAGCGTGTGCCCAGTCAAGGACATAAGGAGTGCCGTCGGGAGTAATGATTATATTTGATGGTGTATAATCTCCGTGGCAGAGCTTGTTGTGCTTCTTCATTCCGTCAAGACGGGTATGGAGATCGTACTTTGTGGTGTCATCCAGCTCTGTCAGGTCTATCTTGCGGTTCATCTTGTCCTTGAGACGGCTGAGGAGAGTGCAGGTCTTTGACTGTATCTCCAGCTGAAGATCAACGAACATATCCATATACTCATTGTACTTCTTAGGATTTGCCGCAATAAGGTCAGCAAGGTTCTCGCCCTCGATAAACTGCGAAACGATAGCCCAATTTCCGTCGATGCGTGTTACTTCGTAAAGTTCGGGGATATTCAGTCCTGTCTCCTCAACCCGGGCATGGTTGAGCGCTTCATTCAGCACGTCGGCCTTTGAGTAGTCCTTGCTGAAAAGCTTTATCACCTTGTCGCCGTCACGGTAAATCTTCTTGTTTATCCTCTCTGCGATAATTGTATCAAGTTTCATGGTAATTACCTCCTCAGTCTGCCTTGGGATATTCTTTTTCGGTGAATGTCCTGCCGTAGTATGCGTTGAGATACATCTGCTTTATCTCGCTCATAAGCGGATAACGTGGATTTGCACCTGTGCACTGATCGTCAAAGGCATTCTCTGTCATCTCGTCAAGAGTAGCAAGGAAGTCCTCCTCGGATATGCCGTAATCAGCGATAGTGTCCTTTATGCCGATCTTGTGTCGGAGTTCACGGATAGCCTTGATAAGTCTCTCCAGCTTATCCTGATCGGTCTTGCCGCCCAGTCCGAGATGGTCGGCAACTTCTGCATATCTTGCAAGAGTATGAGGATGATCGTACTGCGGGAATGTTCCCATCTTTGCAGGAGTCTCGGCAGCATTGAAGCGGAGAACGTCCTCGATAACAAGAGCATTTGCAACTCCGTGAGGGATGTGGTGGTATGCACCAAGCTTATGTGCAAGTGAATGTGAAACTCCAAGGAAAGCGTTTGCGAAAGCCATACCTGCCATAGTTGCGGCATTAGCCATTTTCTCACGGGCAACAGGATCGTTTGCGCCGTTGTCGTATGCTCTCGGGAGATACTCGAATATGATCTTGAGAGCCTTCAGTGCAAGTCCGTCAGTGAAGTCAGTAGCCATCATGGAAGCGTAAGCCTCAAGAGCGTGAGTTACGGCATCGATACCTGAGGCGGAAGTAAGTCCCTTTGGTGCGGTCATGTGAAGATCAGCGTCAACGATAGCCATATTCGGGAGAAGCTCATAGTCAGCAAGAGGATACTTTACTCCGCTCACCTCATCTGTGATAACTGCGAATGGTGTAACTTCCGAACCTGTACCTGCTGATGTAGGGATAGCAACAAAGTAAGCCTTCTCGCCCATTTTCGGGAATGTATAAACTCTCTTGCGGATATCCATGAATCGCATAGCCATATCCATGAAGTCTGCCTCGGGATGCTCATAAAGTACCCACATGATCTTTGCAGCGTCCATAGCAGAACCGCCGCCGAGAGCAATGATAACATCAGGCTTGAACGCTGTCATCTGTGCGGCACCTTCCTTAGCGCAGGCAAGTGTCGGGTCGGGAGCAACGTCGAAGAATACGGCGTGCTGAATGCCCATTTCGTCAAGCTTGTCGGTGATAGGTGCAGCAAATCCGTTTTCATAGAGGAACTGATCGGTAACAACGAATGCACGCTTCTTGTTCATGACAGTTTTCAGCTCGTCAAGTGCAACGGGCAGGCAGCCCTTCTTCATATAAACCTTCTCAGGCGCTCTGAACCAAAGCATATTCTCTCTCCTTTCGGCAACGGTCTTGATATTCAGCAGATGCTTTACTCCTACGTTTTCGCTTACGGAGTTGCCGCCCCATGAGCCGCATCCGAGGGTAAGTGACGGAGTGAGCATGAAGTTGTAGATATCACCGATACCGCCCTGTGATGAAGGAGTATTTACAAGGATACGGCAGGTCTTCATGCGGTTTCTGAATTCTTCAAGGATGTCATGCCTTGACTGTATATCAAGATAGATCGAGGATGTGTGACCGTAGCCGCCGTCAGCGATAAGACGTTCAGCCTTAGAAAAAGCGTCCTGTATATCGTCAGCCTTGTACATTGCAAGTACAGGCGAAAGCTTCTCATGAGCGAACTCCTCTGCAAGGTCGGTGCTGTCAGTTTCACCGATGAGTATCTTTGTACCCTCGGGCACAGCTACACCTGCAAGTTCAGCTATCTTGAATGCACTCTGTCCTACTATCTTAGCGTTAAGCGCACCGTTAATGAGAATAGTCTTGCCAACCTTCTCCTTTTCTTCCTTATTGAGGAAGTAGCAGCCTCTTGCGGCAAATTCTGCCTTGACCTTGTTGTATATCTTCTTGTGAACGATAGTTGACTGCTCGGATGCGCAGATCATACCGTTATCGAAAGTTTTTGAGTGGATGATAGAGTTTACAGCAAGAATGATATTCGCTGATTCGTCGATGATAGCAGGAGTATTTCCCGCACCTACGCCGAGTGCAGGCTTTCCGCTTGAATATGCAGCCTTAACCATTCCGGGGCCGCCTGTTGCAAGGATGATATCAGCCTCTGACATAACAAGATTTGTCATTTCAAGGCTTGGAACATCTATCCATGCGATTATATCCTCGGGCGCACCTGCTTCAACTGCGGCTTCAAGCACTACCTTTGCAGCCTCAATAGTGGACTTCTTTGCTCTCGGATGAGGGCTGATGATGATACCGTTTCTCGTTTTGAGGGCGATGAGAGTCTTGAAAATAGCGGTAGATGTAGGGTTAGTGGTAGGTATTACAGCGGCTATAACTCCGATAGGCTCGGCGATCTTTGTGATTCCGTAAGCCTTGTCCTCAGCGATAATTCCGCAGGTTTTTGTGTCACGGTAGGTGTTGTAGATATATTCGGAAGCATAGTGGTTCTTGATGACCTTATCTTCCACTATTCCCATGCCGGTTTCTTCAACTGCCAGTTTAGCCAGCGGTATTCTCTGCTTATTTGCGGCAGAAGCAGCGGCAAGGAATATCTTATCCACCTGTTCCTGAGAGAATGTTGAAAAAGTCTGCTGAGCTTTTTTCACACGTTCAATAGCTTTTTCAAGCTGTTCGACACTGTCAACTATCTCGTAGTTCTTGTTCATATTTTTCCTCCTGTAGATCTTCGGCAAAACGAATTGCCCGAGGTTTGATAATTAAATAGCAAACTTTGTGAATTAATTATCAATTATAGAGTTTTATTCTGCGGATACCTCAGTGATATCCGCTCAAATGTATTATACCACAAATAAGAGAAAATATTCTCAATGTTGCACTTAGCTAATACTAACATTTCTATATTTGTCAGCTTTACACCATTATCGAGCAGATCGTTTGCATAATTCAGATAAAAAAACTGCGAGCACACGGCTCACAGCTTTTCACAATAATTTTTCAATTCTTTTTTCAGGAATTCGTAGCGTTCACGCTTTTCATCCTTAGCAAAGTGTACTTCACGGAACTGCTCGGGGTTATCCTCATAACTGAGTATCTCATCGCCGAACTGTTCACTTGTAAGATCAAATACACGGTCGCCGATAACGTTGTAGCAGTGATAATTCCCGGCAGGACGGAGAACTCCGTACACTCTGCCGCCGAAAATATCCTGACAGAGAAAAGCAGTTATCGAACACTGACCGAGAGTTATATTCTCCTCGCTCCACTTATCCCTCAGACGAGGGGCACAGGTATACCTGCACCACACATGAGAGAGAGCGTCATAGAGTTTATGAGGATCGGTGATACCTTTAAACTCATCGGTAACAGGGACAGAATCGGCAGTTTCCCAGCCGTAAAAAGCGTATCCCATAGTCAGCGGATAATTTGATTATTCAGCTGTACCAAGCTTAGCGTTGAGCTCGTTTACGAGAGCGTCAGCGTCAACACCGTGAACTGCTGCTGCCTCTTCGATAGTCTCCATCTGTGAAGAAGGACAGCCGAGGCAGTGCATACCGATGCTGAGAAGTACAGGAGCAGCTGCTTCTGCGTTGATCTGAAGAAGATCGCCGATAAGAGTTGATTTTGTGATCTGAGCCATAATAAAGACCTCCGTAATATATATTCCGCAGCTTGTCCGAATTATACATACGCTGCGAGTCAAACTTGACAAATGTCAATGTTCATGTTATAATCATAGCATAAACTTTGACGTTTGTCAAGGTTACAGATCAAACTTATACAAAAAGAGGTGTATTGTCCATGTACAGCGGCGAAAACAAAACAGCCATAGAATCACAGCAGCTTATCTCCGAAGCCATGCTTTCTATGCTCAGCAGCAGAGCTTTTTCCGATATAACCATAAGTGAACTCTGCAAGACAGCAGGTGTATCACGCCAGACCTTCTATTCCCTTTTCGGCAAGAAAGAAAGCGTCATCGCATATGTGCTGAAGTGGAAGTGCTGCTATCAGCCCGAGGATAACAACAAAAGCTGCCGTTCTGCGGTATTCCGTGATTTCTGCAAAGGCTACAGCGAATACATAATCTCACGCAGAAATATCCTTGAGATACTTGTCAGGAACGATATGATGCACTGTCTCTACGATGTCCAGTACGAAAGCTTCATGGACTGCGATCATTTTATACGTGGAGTCACAGGCGAGGAGCGGACCTATCTTGTGGACTTCATCGCAAGCGGCATGAACAGCATAGCTAAAAATTACGTCCTTATGGGCTGCCGTGACGATCAGGCAAGCCTTGAACAGGTAATGTACCGTCTTTTCGGCGGAATGTACTTTACTCCAAGATCAGCACCGCACAAATAAATCTTTGTGCGGTTTTTCTATGCAAAAAAACGGACCGGAAAAACCGGTCCGCCAGAAAAAGGATGGGGTTGTGTATGAAAAAAGTTAATAGCAGATTACTTGTTTCTCTTCTTTGTTGTGATGCTGAGTGCAGCAGCAGAAAGAAGAGCAGCTGTCATAGCGAGTGCAGGGAATGAATCGCCTGTCTTAGGTGAATCGTTCTTGTCAGCAGCCTTTGTTGTTGTAGCAGCTGTTGTAGTTGTTGCAGATGCAGTGTTGCGAACGAGACGAGCTGTTCCGCCGTTGCCGATGGAGATCTCGTTGTTGCTGCGGTATGCACCGCCGAAGCTGATTGCACCGTTTACATAGAAGTTTACCATAGTTAATGTTGAACCAACAACTCCGTCTGATTCGATCTTAACAGTACCGTTTACAGTCTTGTTAGCTGTATCTGTGTATGTGAATGTACCGTCAGCCTTGATCTCAACTGTACCGTTGCTCTTTGAACCCTTGTCAACAGTGTAGTTGCCGTTTGAAACCTGATAATCCCACTTGCCTGCTAAAGCGCTGAGGCTTACAGCAACCTTAGTGGTTGTAGCAGCAGCTGTTGTTGTCTCTGTAGCAGCAATTGTAGTAGTTGTTGTTGTTGCAGCCTCTGTAGCAGCAGTTGTTCCCTCAGTTGTAGTTGTAGCAGCTTCAGTAGCAGCCTGTGTAGCAGCCTCTGTAGCAATAGTAGTTACCTCAGCAGCTAAAGTTGTTGTTTCTTCCTCAGCACCTGCTGTAAGGAAAGCACCGTTTGAGAATACCATTGCAGCTGAAAGAGCAGCAGCACCAAATTTAACCATCATATTTTTCATAATAGAATCACTCCTTAAATTATTGGCGATGGGGCAGTCAACCTGCGTATCAGTCCTGACACGGATGTTGACTGACTCATCTTACGTTTTACCGTTTACATAATATACATTCGTACCTTGAAGATGAAATCGGACACATTTTTTGAAAAAAATCCAAAAAAATTTTTTGAAGCGGTGAAAACGGCTGTATATCGGCAAATATCAGATATAAAAAAATAGCAAAACCTCCTGAGATTCCGTACTCTCGGGAGGTCTTACTGTATAGATAAGTTTTGGGGGATGAGAGAATTTCTGGATCAATAGCCGACATCGATGGGAAACGATGCCGACTAAAATAAAGATTAGGGGGTGCCTTTGCGCATACACTTATGTATATGCGTAAAGACAGATATCAAATACAAAAAGAATTTGTTATTTGCTTCAGATTATTCCTCAGCAGCTGTCTGTACTTCTACAGCAGTCTCAACAGGTGTTACCTCAGGAGCAGCAGGCTTGAGCTCGTGTGGCTTTGGAGCCTCGGGAGCAGCAGGAGCAGCAGGCTTGTTTGCTTCTCTCTCAGCTCTCTCAGCTTCGAGCTTAGCTTCTCTTTCAACTCTCTCTGCTTCACGCTGAGCCTTTTCAGCTTCGTGCTTAGCTTCACGCTCTGCCTTCTCAGCTTCGTGCTTAGCCTCACGCTCTGCCTTCTCAGCCTCGTGCTTAGCCTCACGCTCTGCTCTCTCAGCCTCACGCTGAGCCTTCTCAGCTTCGTGCTTAGCTTCTCTCTCAGCCTTTTCAGCTTCAAGCTTAGCCTCACGCTCTGCCTTAGCCTCTTCGTCCTCTTCCTCAGGCTTTACAGGAGGCTCAGGCTTCTCAGCGTCGTCAAGCTCAGGCTTCTCAGGCTTAGCAGGCTTCTCAGCATCTTCGTCGATCTCAGGAAGCTCACCTTCCTCAGGTGCCTTGATCTCTTCGCCGATTGCAGGAGTTGCAGGCTTGTTCTCATCGTCGATAACAGGAGGTGCAGACTTCTTGTCGTCGATCTTAACGATATCGATCTTGAAAGTATCTCTGCAGAAGTCGATGAACTGTGTCATGCCCGGGCCTTCCTTGAACTCGAACTTAGAGAAGTCGAAAGCGTTCTTGATGATGCTGATAACTTCGTCAACATCAACATCCTTGCTAACCTCTTCCTCAACTATTTCCTTAACAGCTTCCTTAACTTCTTCCTTTACCTCTTCAACAGGTGCAGGTGCAGGAGCAGCTTCTTCAGCTTCTGTCTCAGGCTCAGCCTCAGCAGCAACAGTAGTTGCAGCTTCTTCTGTTTCCTTCTCAGCAGCGAATACGTTTGTGCCTGCAACAGTTGTCATTACTGTAAGAGCAGCGAGTGCAGCGAGGATCTTCTTTGAGTTTTTCATAATTAAGACTCCTTTATAAAATAAATTTAGTTTTTGCATCCGCCTTTCGGCAGCATTGTTGAACAATTGTTTCTCAGATCATGCTCATGAAGGAATTAGTGTCAAGGAAATCCGTACAGAGCATTTGTTTTTGAATGGTACCAATAAGCGAATGCTTGATATAAGATCACATCTGAAATACTTCGGTGTGCAGATTATAGCGAATTATTACAGATACGATCATAAGTGCTTTTTGCCTTATGTTAACAGGATACGGACAGCTTTCCAAAAAAGTGGGGTAATGCGGAAAATTTTTCGGAAATTTTTTCGGATATTTTTTATTTGCCTGTATTTCGGGGAAAATCGGCACAAATATTTTTTGAAAAATTTTCATTGTGGCAAAAAAAATGACCGCTTAAAGCGGTCGTAAACAGATCAGTAGAGATCAGGAAGTGGGCTTTCATTATTCATTTCAGGATCCGGAACGATCAGTTTCGGAAGATGAACATCATTGGAGTTTGCCTCGGGAAGTCTGATCTCAGTATCAGCTAATCTCTCATGAGGCTTATGTATAACATGATTTTCATTCTTGTTCTCGTTTTTATTCTCGTTCTTGTTTTCATTGGGTTTAGGCGGCTCTGCGTGAGGGACCTCATGTGCCGGCGCTTCGTGCCTTTCGTGAGGAAGCTTCTCAGCTTCGGCAGGAGTTTCAGCCACAGGAGGATTCTCTGCGGCGGCAGGCGGCTCGGGTGCGGGAGGAGTTGCCTCTGCTTTCTCAGCAGGTCCTTCTGCCTTCGGCGGCTCGGGGACCGGTGGTTCAGCAGGAGCAGCAGGCTCGACCTTTGGCGGCTCCGCTATCTTTTCCTCTGCCTTTGGAGCGGCAGGAACAGGAGGAGCTGCTTCCTGTTCGTGAGGAGTCTCCGCAGGCTTTATCGGCTCGGGAACTTTTTCCTCGTGCTTTTCCTCGGTAACTTCAAGTTTAGCCTTGATGTTATCCATTTCCTTTTTAAGTGAATCTATAGAATCGGGATCGGATGACGATACGTAGAATTCAACTTTATCGCCCTCTGTTATCATTCCCTTTGACTTTTCTATCTCGATCAGTTCATTTGCAACAGTGGTCTTGTCCTTGCCTTTTCCGCTGTAGCTTTTGAGTATCTCTCTGCCGCTTTCGGTATCGCTCTTCAGTGAGAGGACCTGTCCCTTGCTGTTAAGCTCCATTGTAATATTGGCTTCGGTAGAGATCACTATAGTTGAGTGAGTCTTGAAGTTGTTAGCATAGTAGCGGTAGCCTGTACCTGCGAAAAGTACAAGGCAGGCAGCGGCGGCAGCAGTAACGATCATTCTTATATTCCTTGATGATGGAGCAGTGCTTTCCATAATAACAGGATCAGTCACGACCTGTCCCACCTTATAATGGAGGTTTGCCGCCTGGATAAAACGTGAGTCCTCGTCCATGAGCACGG
>CADBAC010000030.1 GCA_902792495.1 Ruminococcus flavefaciens
TTGAATGTATCTTCGATCTTGCCCCACTGGATACCTGTCATTGTATCATAGAGCATCTGTGAGATCTTGCCGATCTTGTTGCCGTTGATCTCCATAACCTTGTCATTCCACTTGAGGTGGCCGACAGGAGAGATAACAGCGGCTGTACCTGTACCGAATACTTCATCCAGCTTGCCTGCATCGTAAGCATCAGCGATCTCCTGAATGTCGATACGTCTTTCCTCAACTACAAGACCCTTGCTCTTGCATACCTCGATAGCGGACTTTCTTGTGATACCGGGGAGGATAGAACCCTGAAGCATAGGAGTTACTACCTTGCCGTCGATAACGAAGAAGATGTTCATTGCGCCAACTTCCTCGATATACTTCTGCTCAACACCGTCGAGCCAGAGAACCTGTGAGTAGTTCTGCTTGTGAGCCTCGTCCTGACCGATAAGAGAAGCAGCGTAGTTACCGCCTGTCTTAGCGAATCCCATACCGCCTCTTACGGCACGTACATACTTGCTCTCAACGTAGATGTTGACCGGGTTGAGGCCGCTCTCGTAGTAAGCACCTGAAGGTGAAAGGATGATAATGAAGAGGTAGTGCTCGCCCGGCTTAACACCGAGGAACGGATCTACTGCGATGATGAACGGACGGATGTAGAGTGACTCGCCTTCCTTTGAAGGAACCCAGTCCTTTTCGACCTTGAGCAGTTCCATCAGGCACTTCATGCCCAGATCCTCAGGGAGCTCAGGGATAACCAGTCTCTCGTTGGACTTGTTGAGTCTCTTGAAGTTCTCCTCAGGACGGAAGAGCTGAACCTTGCCGTCAGCAGTTCTGTAAGCCTTCATGCCCTCGAATACTTCCTGACCGTAGTGGAAGCACATAGCGGCTGGTGAAAGCTCGATAGGAGCGTAAGGCTTGATCTCGGGATCGTGCCAGCCCTGACCCTCATCATAAGGCATAACGAGCATATAGTCAGTAAAGATGTGGCCGAAACCGAGCTTGTCGCCGGGCTGTGGCTTAGCCTTTAAAGATGCTGCTTTTGTAAATTTGATTTCCATTTTATTCAACCTTCTTTTATAAAATTATAAACTTAGTTATTGAGTCCGCTGCTCACGGAGAAGTAATTCTTTTCAAAGAGCTTCTTGCAGACGATAATGGTTGCTGCTGATATACCTACGGCGCAGAGTGTGGCTGCGGTTGCTGCTATAACGATTTTTCCCTTACTCATAGATATTCTCCTCTTCAAAAGTAGATTTTACCACGTTACATTAGTAACGTATACAATAATTATATCATATCCCTGTAAAAATTTCCATAGGGGACAGATAAAACATCTCACAAATATAACATTGCTTTTTTGTGCAAAGTTGACATTTTATCAGTCGTCAAAGGTGCGGACACGGAGGACAGCGCCTAATTCTTCGGCAAGTTTGCGTGAAGCTTCGATCTGCTCCTGTGGTATAACATCGACAACTGACATGATTATCTCAGCCTTGCCCGTCTTTACGCAGTCTCTGGTGAAGTTCTGAAGGGCACTGAAAGCATCGGGGAAACGTGGGCGTGTTACGTCCATGTAGTCCTTTTCTGTGGGAGCGTTAAGGCTGATGGATACAACGTCCATAGCCGTGCATAACTCGTCAGCGATGCTTCTGCCGTGAATGAGATCACCGAGACCGTTTGTGTTGATACGGAGCTTCTTGCAGCCCTTTTCACGAAGAAAAGCGGCGGCTTCTATAACAGCGTCAAGGCGCTCTGTAGGCTCACCGTAGCCGCAGAAAACTATCTCGTCATATTTTGTCAGATCACGCTTGTCAAGGTCTGCCTTTATCTCGTCCATGGTCGGTTCATGCTCCAGCCATAGCGGATCTGAGCCGTAAGCGCCGTCTGCGTGATTCCTTATGCAGAATGTACAGGCGCAGGGACATTTATTTGTGAAATTGAGATAGAGATTGTTTCCTACCTCATAGGATATTGTCATTGCTTTTGCCATAGGTTTATCCTCCTTTTTATGGACGGATGAGATCCGCCCTTACAAACTACTTTCTGCTTTCTAAGCACTAATAACTCGATCACTCAATATAGATACGTGGTACACGCTTGGAAATGCCGCATACTACTTCGTAGCCGATAGTTCCGTATATCTGAGCGAGGTCATCGGCGGTAATGCGGTCATCGCCTTCCTTGCCGATAAGGGTGACGATATCGCCTGCCTTAGCCTCGGGAACGTCGGAAACGTCTATCATCAGCTGGTCCATGCAGACACGGCCTGTTATCTTGCAGCGCTTGCCGTGAACGAGTATCTCTCCCTTTGAACTGAGAAGGCGTGAATAGCCGTCAGCGTATCCGATAGTTACCGTAGCTATACGCATTTCACGGTCGGCTCTGAATGTTCTGCCGTAGCTTATGCAGTCGCCCTTGCTGACGGTCTTGACATGGGAGATGACAGCTTTCAGCTCCATGAGAGGTTCAAGTCCTTCGGGGATATCAAGGCTTACATCGGGGTGCAGACCATAGAGGATGATACCTGCACGGGAAAGAGTGCTTCTCTCGCTGTTTCTGTAGCAGGTAGCGGCACTGTTCATGAAATGGAGGTGGGGCAGTTTTATGCCCTGTGCAGCGAGAACATCATATGTATCGGTGATGAATTTCTCCTGCTTATCGGTATATGCTATATTGTCGGGATCGTCGCTGTCTGCAACGGCGAAATGAGTGTAAATGCCCTCGACGGACAGCTTGTCTATCTTCATCATCTCAGCTATTTCTGCGGCGCACTGCTGCGGAGTATCATGCTTCAGACCGATACGGCCCATGCCTGTGTCTATTTTTATGTGGCAGCGGATAGGCTGAGGAGTGTTCTGAACAAGTGCTTCTGCGTATTCCGTGGAAACTACGCCCTGTATGATGTTGTACATCGATATCTCGTGTGCGTACTCGGGAGGGGTGTAGCCGAGAATGAGTATCTCTCCCTGAGGAGCGAATTTTCTTACGGCTATTGCTTCGTCAAGGTTTGACACCGCAAAATATCTGATACCGCAGTCGTTGGCGAGACAGCGGACGATGTGTTCATCTCCGTGACCGTAAGCGTCGGCTTTTACGACCGCCATTATCTCGGTCTTATCGGAATTGAGACTGCGAATTATCTCGACATTTTTTCTCAGCTGAGGCAGCGAAACTTCTGCCCATGCTCTTTTAAGGTAAGGCTTCATACTTATCTTCCTTTCATTTGTTCACATTATTTTTTCAGCTGTTATCTCAACAGCGCAACTATTGAATAGATAATTTTAAAAATTACTTGAAATGTATAATAAAATATGGTATAATCGGTAATGATATTTCCGATATTATTATTTATAGTGGAGGTGTTCCATGCTTACATCCCTTGATTCGGGGACTGTGCTTATCAGTCCTGAAAATGCGGAGCTTCGTCCTGAGCGGACGATTTGTATTACTGGACACCGTGAAAAGGCTATACTTCCTTATAAAGATGACCCTGAGAATATCCATCTGACCCGTGCAGTCGTAAGGCTCATGCTTTACCGCTACATTGATATGGCCATTGAGAAAGGCTATACCGATTTTTTCAGCGGTCTGGCTGACGGCACCGACTTATGGGCTGCGGAATATGTTCTGCTGAAAAAGCAGAGCAATGAGGATATCAGGCTCATCGGAGCAATGCCGTTCCTGAGACATTCAAGATTTTTCCGTAAGGATGTGCGGAGCCTTCTCTGCGATGTTGAAAAGAATGCCGACTGTATCGTACTTCTCAACAGTGACCCTTCGGTGGTCTACGGCAAAAACGGCAGACCCGGAACTGACGCCGATCTCTATAAGGTGCGGAATTATTATATGGCTGACAACTCTGCGGCTGTGCTTGCGTTTTTTGATGAGCGCAACCCACGCTCAGGTACTGCACAGACGGTCAACTACGCTCTGAAGCAAGGCAAAAAAGTGCGGAGCTTCGGGCTTTCTGACGTTTATCATCTCATGGATGAGGCAGGAGTCAGCTTCAGGGATATCGGACGTATCGTCAAGGGACTTGACAATATTTTCTGAAATGTCCTCTTTATATTATATCACAAACCTGTGAATTTGCAATATCATATTTCAACATTTTTCATCTTCTGTGGGAATGTCTGTTCGTTTTCAACAGACTGTTGAATCTTGTGTTTAAACATCATCGGGGAAAACATAATGTTGAAAATGTGGAAAACTATGTTGATAAACGCATTTACGCAGATAAGTTTTTAACTTCCCATTTGGGAAAACTTTTTTATTCATTTCCCGACGAATAATTTTTTGCTTCGTCTTTATACGCATAGTTGAGATACCCTGGAAATTTGGTATCCGTAAAAAAAACATTACAGAAAGGAGCCATACATCATGGCAAAAAGAAAATCGGGCTCAATTGCAGTTCCGTTTCTCGTAACGATCTTCATAGGTCTTATCATTGTGGGAGGTGCTGCATACGGAATTTACCGATATTTCGGCTTCGGACAGACTGACGCTCCGCCTGAGCCAACTCCCAGAACAGGTCAGACTATCTCCTACGCAGATAACCATACCGTTCTTCTCATACTCGATGAACCCGAACAGAGATGTTCTTCCACATTCGTTCTTATGCGTTCTCTTCCTATTAAAAAGGAGATCGTGTTCATCGGACTTCCTACAAATACTATCTCTCTCATTGACGGCACACAGCAGGGCCTGAAGGAGAATTACGACAGAGGCGGCGCTAATGCAGCTGTTGACTTTGTTCAGAAGTCATTCGGCATCACCATCGACAGATACATGAAGTTCGATTCAACTTCATTCAAGAAAGTGTGTGATATCTTCGGCGGCGTCAGCTACGAAGTAAACGTTGATATCGCAGGCTTCAAGGGCGACGGCAGCAGCGAATACATGAACGCTTCACAGATCGAGACATTCGTTACTTACTCAATGTTCAAGGGCGGAGAAAGAGAACGTGCTCTCCAGAGTGCCGCACTCCTTTCTGCTATGGTAAATCAGGCTGACGGCAAGCGTATCGCTGACGGTTTCGACGGAAGCTTCAACTCCATCATCAACCTTATCTCGGATACAACTGTTACCAGCGTTGACTACAAGAACCACAAGACAGCTATCAAGAATATGTTCGAGAACGGTACCTCCATCGCTCTGTCCATCACTATCGACGGTACAGACGCAGATAAGGACTTCCTCCCCAGCGAGAACTTCATCAAGAGCATCGTTGAGAATTACTTCACTGACGAAAACCTCGGTTCAGACGCTCCTCCTGTAGTTGCTGACGGCGGCGAAAACGGTGAGGCAGCTGAACCCATAACAGAGGAAAGAGCAACTATCAACGCTCCTCTTGAAGCAGGCGAGGCTATCGGCGAAGACGAGATCATTACTGTTCCCGAGGAGACACAGCCTGCTGAAACTCAGCCCGAAGAAACTCCTGCTGAGGAGACTCCCGCAGAGGAAGCACCTGCTGAATAATGACTATGTACCATAATATATTTGATACCCACGGCCATTATGCCGACCACGCTTTCGTTGAGGACAGGGACGAAGTATTGCGTACTCTCCCCGAAAAGGGCGTGAGATATGTCACTCTCCCGGGTTCTGATGATGAGGATTCTGCCATGAATGCGGAACTTTCACAGAAATATGACTACATCTATGCGGCGGCAGGATTCCATCCCGAATACGCTGACAGGTGCCCTGCGGATCATATCGACATCACGAAAGCGATAATCAGGAATAATCCCAAAGCTGTTGCAGTCGGTGAGATCGGTCTTGACTATCACTACGAAGGCTACAACAGAGAGAAGCAGATCCGGATATTCGAGGAACAGATGGCGCTTGCGAAAGAGCTTGACCTGCCTGTTATCATCCACAGCCGTGACGCTGTTGAGGATACTCTCGCACTGCTGAAAAAGCACCGCCCGAGAGGTATAGTCCACTGTTTCAGCGGTTCGGCCGAGGTGGCAAAAGAGATAATAAAGCTGGATATGTACATCGGCTTCACCGGTGTCCTCACGTTCAAGAATGCGAAAAAAGCGCTGAAAGCGCTTGCGGAAGTGCCGATGGACAGGCTTCTTCTTGAAACGGACTGCCCTTACATGGCTCCCGTGCCTTTCAGAGGGAAGCGCTGCGACAGCTCGATGATAGCCTATACTGCCGAAAAAGCCGCTGAAATAAAGGAAATGGATGTTCAGCAGCTTATCGACATCACTTGCCGCAACGGTATGGAGATCTATGGCATAAACGGCTGATAATACTGACAGGAGGTCACTGATATGCCCGATAAAATTAATGAATACGAGGACGTGTCGGTAAACGACTGCCCCGTGGAAAAAGAGACTTCCGTGACTGAAAAAATATCTGCTATTTTAAGTGTGCTGCTTAAAGTTCTGCTGATCGGGGTCGCATTGTATTTTTTATTCTATCTATTGATCTTTGTTTTTGCTATTATAAAATATGGCGGTATCGACGGATTATTTGAGGAGATAAAAAATAAACTTCCGTCTGATCCTTTTATGCTGGGGCACTGACGATGCTTGTTAAGGCAACACCGCACAAAGCTTGTGCTGAAGATGCGCCGACAGATTTTTCGTCAGATTGTATAGAAATTTTGCGGGCATACTATCGTATGTCAAGAAATTTCTGTGCAAGATGACGGGAAATATGTACGCAGATTCAGTGCAAAGCCGTCAGGCGGGTTTTGTGCGGTGTTGCCTTTAATATTGATCTTTTAAGGAGGTGTGGTATGTTTTACTGCTGCGGTATTACCGAAAAAGGCGTTATGTCTCATAATGAAGACGCTCTTCTCATAAACAGGGACGTTATCGACTCGGGAATGTCCGAGCAGACCATCCACGCTCCGTTTATTGCTGCGGTTTCCGACGGCGTATCAGGAGAACGTTCGGGAGAACTTGCTTCCGCTATGTGCCTTGAAATGGTGCGTGACCTGAGATACGACAGCACCGTTGACCTTCAAAGCGGACTTCTTGATATCCACCGTAAACTTGCGGATTACAGCCGCTCCGATCCCGAGACTCATAATATGCAGGCCACACTGTGCGGTATCGCTGTTGACGAGGATCAGAACATCATGACCTTCAACGTCGGAGATTCGAGACTTTACCGCTTCCGTCAGGGAAAACTGAAGCAGATATCCCGTGACCAGTCACTGGTGCAGCTGCTGTATGAGGAGGGCTCCATCACTATGGAGGAGCGCAAGACTCATGTCCACCGCAATATAATCTTCCCCGTATTCGGCAACCTTAAATCCGATCCGCAGATAGATTTCCTGCCGCTGGACGGTATGGAGTACGGCGATGTGCTTCTGCTTTGTACCGACGGACTTTCCGACTGCGTTTCACCTCTGGATATCGAGGAGATACTGGAATATCCCGAACCGCTGAAGAACCGCATGAACCGTCTGGTGAAGAAATCACTGGAAAAGGGATGCAAGGACAATATTACCGTTATCGCTATGGTCTACTACGAGGACGAAGAATAAACGATATGCCCGTTCAGATGAACGGGCTTTATTTTTCAGACTATTATCACGGGCGCTCGGAAAGCGCCCCTACAGATCAGTTTATAATCGCTTTTTGACAATCCGATGCACGTTCAACTGAACGGGCTCAGTCTGTCGAAAATACTGTGGAACGCCGAGGGCGGCGTTCCCTACAAAAGCATTCATGCAGAATACCCATTTACAATTAAATGTGACTATTTTGAACCTCCGATGCCTGTTCAACTGAACGGGCTCAGTCTGTCGAAAATACTGTGGAACGCCGAGGGCGGCGTTCCCTACAAAAACATTCATGCAGAATATTCCGACAGCCTAAGCCTTTACAATTAAATGTGACTATTTTGAAACTCTGATGCTCGTTCATATGAATCGGCATTTTTATTTCTTTACCTGACAACTTGACTATGTTTAGGGTGATAAATTCGTGAAAACTTACAAATATACCTTTGTTAACAAAATACATCTTCACTTTTAATATAAAATATGTTATAATGTATTTTGTATTCCTATACCCCTCGGAGGTGTATTCTTTATTGAAAACTCTTTATGTATCCGATCTTGACGGAACGCTTCTTGATCCGTCACCGAAGATCACTCCACGCACGGCTGAAACTCTCAATTCCCTCATAGCAAAAGGGATGGAGTTCACATTTGCAACGGCAAGATCGATATATTCAGCTGTCCCCATAACGTCAGCTTTGGATATAAACGTGCCCTGCATACTCATGAACGGTGTCAGCATTTACGACATCAGGAACGAACGTTACATAAAGAACGAGTTCATCGCTCCCGAAGATTCTGCGGAGATACTGCGGATATTCAGGAAACACGGCATACACTGCTTCATGTACAGGATTGAAAAAGAGTGCCTGATAAGCTATTATTCCGAGCTGGCCACAAAGAAAATGCAGAGTTTTGCCGAGGTCAGGAAGCACGAATACAAAAAGCCATTCGTACAGTGCAGACTTGAAGATCATGCAGATGAAAATACTGTATACATCACAACCATGGGAAAATATGACGATCTGCTCCCCGTGAAGCTGGAAGCGGAAAAGCTGCCGGGAGTGGATATCGCATTTTACCTGGATGTATACGATGATTCGTGGTATCTGGAAATTTTCTCACACAAGGCATCAAAAGCCAATGCCCTGCGGTTTCTGCGTGAAAACTACGGTTTTGACAAAGTTGTGGCATTCGGGGATAATCTCAATGACCTGCCTATGTTTGAACAGGCGGACACAAAGATCGCTGTGGGCAACGCAAGGGACGAGGTCAAAGCCGCCGCTGATATAGTTATCGGTACTAACGATAATGACGGTGTGGCGGAATATCTG
>CADBAC010000031.1 GCA_902792495.1 Ruminococcus flavefaciens
GCTATTTCTTGTTTTTTTGTATACTATTTAGGATTATCAGTAATCTGGAAAGTACAAGAGGATTACCCGAATAAACGTGGAAAACGATTTAACATTTTGCTTTTAATGCTTTTAATGCTAAGTTTTTATAGTGTAGTTAATAATGTAAGAAATGTATGGGCATTTGCAATGATTTCCTATGCTGCCGCTCACGGGCTTTCTTCCGTTTGTGTCTGTCCTCATGATGTCGGGATATTTTTCCATCATCCAGAAAGGCGGACAGTTTGTGGGTACACACAGCACTACCTCCATGTGATATGCTGAAAATGCCGATATCACCTGATCAAGCCACGATACATCAAATGCACCCTCCGCAGGTTCGAGCCATGTCCATGCACGGCTGCCTAACCGAACCGTTTTTATGCCGCTTTTCGCCATCAGTTCAGCGTCACGGCTCCACATTTTACTATCCCACTGTTCGGGATAATAATCAACTCCGATCTTCATCTTTTTCCTCCGCTATAATTCGTACCCGAGAAGCTGGCAGTTGCCCATGAACCAGTTCGAGTATTCTTCATTTGTCATATCATTGAAATATGTCTCTATCACACGGCATATACCGCCGTGGCAAACGATAAGCACCGTCTTGCCGCTGTATTTTTTCTTTATGTCGTCAAGTACGGAGTATACACGGTGACTCAGCTGTAAAAGGGATTCGCCTGTTTTTCCCATTCTCACGCCGAAATTCACCTTATTCCCGGCAAAGCCCTCAGTAAAGCGTGACTTGCCTTCATATTCACCGTAGTCCCATTCTCTCAGTCTTTCATCGGTGACGATGTCAAGTCCGCATCTTTCAGCCACAGCCTTTGCAGTTGTCAGCGCACGTTTCATGGGAGAAGAAACGATAATGTCGATATCTCCCAGCTTAGCCGCATTTTCCGCAAGTTCCCGTGCCTGCGCCATGCCTGTATCGTTAAGGGGCAGATCGGTCACTCCAAGGATGATCTCGTCCTTGTTGTAATCGGTCTGACCGTGTCGTGTTACGTATATCTTCAAATCGCAGCCCCTTTCAGCCTAACTCATATGCTTTCTCTATCTCAGCCCTTGCATTATCCAGCATAAGTGCGCTTGGATTGTCGCCGCCCATGATACGTGCCACTTCCGCAACTCTGCCGTCCATATCCAGCTGTGTGACATGGGTCTCGGTACGGTCGCCCACTATGGACTTCTCTATCATCAGGTGATTGTCAGCCATTACTGCTATCTGTGAAAGATGGGTAACGCAGATGACCTGTCTCACTCTGCCTATCTCACGGAGTTTTATGCCGATTTTCTGGGCAGCCTTGCCGCTTACGCCCGTGTCTATCTCGTCGAATATCATAGTGGGGATGCTGTCCTTGTCTGCGATAACGCTTTTCAGTGCCAGCATGATACGTGAAAGTTCACCGCCCGATGCTATCTTCGAGATAGGCTTCGGTTCTTCGCCCTTGTTTGCGGATATCAGAAATTCCACCGTATCCATGCCGTTTACAGTCAGCTTGCCCTTTTCGTGGCGGACAGCTATGACAACTCCCGACATATTGAGAAATTCCAGTTCTGCCGTTACCTGTTTTGCAAAGCGCTCTCCCAGTTCTTCACGGTAGTCATAGAGTGCCTTTGCCTGTTCTGTGACCGTATGAAGAAGCTGTTCACGCTTTTCGCTGAGAGATTTTATCTCGTCCCCTGAGCTTTCGTACTGCATTATCTCCCTGCAGGCTTCGTCGTAAAGCTTTATAAGACCGTCGCAGTCGGTGGCATATTTTCGTTTCAGCTTGTTTATGGCACCGAGGCGGTCACCGAGGTAGTCCAGACGCTGGCCGTCAAGTTCTATTCTGTCAGCAACAGCTTCAAGTTCGGAGGCGATATCTGAAAGTTCTATCTCAGCCGCCGAAAGCCTTTCATACAGTTCCGCAAGCTTTCGGTTATCATCGGTATATCCGGCTATTTCGGTCTCAGCAGACACTATCATATCGTTAGCCGCATCCTCACCTGTGATAGCGGATACTGCATTTTTCACGGCGATTATGGCGTTCTCGGAATTTTTAGCTGTGGTGTACTCCTTTTCGAGGGTCTCGTCCTCACCTGCTGTCAGTTCAAGTTCGCCTATATCATCGATGATCTCGTTAAGTTCACGTTTGCGGAGTGCACCTGCCTGTTCACGCTTTTTCAGTTCGCCCAGCTTTCTCGCTGTCTGCTGAAGTTCACGGAAAGTCACACGATACTGCTCCAGAAGCGTATTATCGCCGCCGAAATCGTCCAGTATCTGCAAATGCTTTTCGCTGTCGAGAAGTATCTGATTATCATGCTGACCGTGGATATTGATAAGCATACTGCCTATCTCTTTGAGAAGTGAAGCTGAAGCGGTTCGGCTGTTTATCCTTGCCACGCTTCCGCCGTCGGCACTGATCTCACGGGTAACGGTTATCTCCTCGTTGTCGTGGGAAATGCCGAGTTCCTCCAGCTTGCCGCAGACCTCCTGAGAAAGCTCGGTGAAAAGTGCGGTTATAACGGCTTTGTCGCAGCCTGTACGGACGATATCCTTTGAACAGCGCTGACCCAGTACGGCATTTATGCCGTTTATGAGTATGGACTTACCTGCACCTGTTTCGCCTGTGAATATATTCAGCTTTTTTTCAAGAGGGATGACGGCCTCTCTGATAACTGCAAGATTGCGGATGTAGATCTCTTTTAACATATAAACTGGCTTACCTCCTCGGGAAAAGCTCGCTTCTGAATTTCTTTGAAAGTTTCTTTGCGTCGTCCTCTGTTCTTACTAAGATGAAAATTGTATCGTCGCCTGCGATAGTTCCCACAACACCCTGATGGTTGACGGAATCAATGGCGGCACAGGTTCCCTGAGCCATACCTGCACGGCATTTCAGCACAATGGTATTCATGGCGTAATCAACGGATATGACCGCTTCTTCAAAGAGACTTTTCTCCTCTGCGGCTGCGGCAGGGAGAGCGTATCTGAATTCGCCGTTCTCATCACGCTGCTTCACCAGATTCAGCTGCTGTATATCTCTTGAAAGAGTGGCCTGTGTAGCTTTTATCCCGTGTTCAGCCAGAAGCTCGATGAGAAGCTCCTGAGTTCCCACTGACTGCTCTGAAATTATCTCAAGTATAAGTTCATGTCTGCGATTTTTCATTTGGGTATCTCCTACTTTATTGGCTTGCACATTTTTGTGCAAAGCGACTCATGGAAGGAATTTCCGATAATATCGATGAATTTGATATTTTTCTTTCCCCTGTGTATCTCGATCGAATCCGATTCATGAAGGTCGGCAAAGTGTTCGCCGTCCACATTTATGACCATGCACTCTCCCTTTGAAATGGGAGTGGTATTCTTCATGCGCAGTCTTCTGCCTGCCGCAAAAAGGGTAGCTCTCGAAAAGAGAGAATGTGGACAGATAAGCGTCATTTCGATACATTCAAGGTCAGGCTCGATTATGGGGCCGCCTGCTGAGAGAGCATAGGCAGTCGAGCCTGAGGGAGTGCTGAAAAGAACGCCGTCCGCACGGTATCTTCCCACAAGGTAATCCTCCGAATACACTTCAAAGTCACATATCCTGAAGCTTGCAGAGCGGCCCTGAACTTCATTTAGGGCAGTCCGCTCGATATCGCCTTCGGGAGTATGACAGACCACATCGAGGGTCATACGCTCGGAGACCTCGTAGTCCCCTGTTTTAAGCTTTTTCAGCTTGTCGAGCTGGTCTGATTCCAGACCTGCCATAAAGCCGAGAGTTCCGGTATTTATGCCAAGCAGCTTTGTATCCTTGCCCAGCAGGAATTTAGCGCATCGCAGGATGGTACCGTCGCCGCCGATGGCAAGCACCACATCTGCGGTATCGGCTGATATGCTCATATCCTCGAAAATCACATGGGGCTTGTCAGCAAAATCGCTTCTGAAATCCTCGCTGACAGCGACCTCTATTCCTGCCTCCGCCAGCACATCACAGGCTTCACGGGCACAGCTGAGAGCATTTCTTTTCTGAAAATTAGGGTATAACGCTGCTTTCATAACGATCTCCTTAAAGCTTGATAAAGGAGCTGTCCGTCAGCTCCCTGAAATCATGGTAAACAGGTGTTCCGCTGCCTTTGCAGAGTTTCACCAGATATTCTATATTTCCGCTTCCGCCCTTGATCGGGGAATAGGTGTACTTCTCGCATACAAATCCGAGAGATGAAGCAAAAGCGTCTATCTTCTCAAGAACACGGATATGCACCTTTCTGTCTTTCACTATGCCGTGCTTGCCGATGTCCTTCCTGCCTGCCTCAAACTGCGGTTTTATGAGCACAGCACCGCATCCGCCGTCTTTCATGAGTTCGTATATCTTCGGCAGTATCTTCGTAAGGGAGATGAAAGATACATCCGCACATATAAAGTCCGCCTGTCCGCCAATGTCAACAGCGGTAATATTTCGTATGTCAGTGCCTTCAAGGTTCACCACACGCTCGTCATTCCTGAGAGACTCCGCAAGCTGATCGTGTCCCACATCAACAGCGTAAACCTTTGCTGCGCCGTTTTTCAGCATAAGATCGGTGAATCCGCCGGTAGATGCACCTATGTCGATACAGACCTTTCCGCCGAAATCAAGGCCGAATTCCTCTGCCGCCTTTTCAAGTTTCAGAGCACCTCTGCCCACGTATTTCTCGGTCTCGCAGGATTCAATTACATCGTCCTCCGATACGGTATCGGAGGCCTTTTTCGCAGTAATGCCGTTAACGGTAACACTTCCTGCGGCGATCATTTCCTTTGCAGTCTGCCTGCTCCTTGCGATACCTCTCGCAACCATTTCAGCGTCAAGTCTTGCCATTTGCATTGCTCCTGCTGCGGATGAACTCCGTCATCTTAGCGCTTGTCAGACCAAGCTTATCAAGGCACGACTTAGCCGAAGCCTGCTTGACGAAGCCGTTTGCGCAAACTCTGCTGTATTCGCCTCTGTAGGATATCTCCGCCAGCATATCTCCGACCTTCTCGGAAATACTTCCGCTTCCCGAAGATTCCTCAAAAAAGACGATATGCTTATACTTCTTCATCTCGTCCGCAAGGCCTTTATCGAGAGGGAATATCTTTGTCAGCTTCAGGATATCACAGCTGATATCTTCCTTTTTCAGTGTCTCCTGAGCTTCATATGCTTCGTTGCAGAGCCGTCCGTAAGTAATGATAAGGGTATCGCTTCCGCCCTCTCTCATGAAAAGGTACTCGGTACCAAGCCGTGAGAGCAGCTGCCTTGACTTCTCAGAGCCACGGGGATATCTGATGGCGCAAAGTCCCTTGTCTGCGTAAATCGCCTTTTTCATGCACATTCTCAGTTCTTCGTAGCATGAGGGGGAATATATGACTGTATTCGGGATCGATGTGAGCATAGGCACATCGAAAAGTCCCTGATGAGTCTCGCCGTCCTCGCCGACTATGCCTGCACGGTCAACTCCCAGTATCACATGAAGCTTTCCTATAGCAACATCGTGGATAAGCTGGTCATAGGCTCTTTGCAGGAACGTGGAATATACGGCAAATACGGGTATCATTCCCATGGAAGCAAGTCCGCCCGCAAAAGTGACAGCGTGCTGCTCGGCGATACCCACATCGTAGAATCTCTCGGGGTATGCCGCACGGAAATACTGCAAACCTGTGCCGTACTTCATTGCGGCAGTAATTGCGCATATCCTGTTATCAGTCCCGGCTATCTTCACCAGTTCCTTGCCGAAAACTGTGGAATAGCTGTCCTCTGCTGATACTTCGGGGTTGCCTGTAGCTATGTCAAAACGTGAGATACCGTGGTATTCTCCCGGATTCTGCTCGGCAGGAGCGTAACCCTTGCCCTTGACGGTATTCACATGGATGAACACGGGGCAGTGGTAATGCTTGGCTGTGTGGATAACGTCCTCAAGCTCGGAAAGGCTGTGACCGTTTACAGGGCCGAGGTAGATGAATCCCATATCCTCGAACATAGTGCTGTTTTCGAGGATATTCGACCTTACAGAGTCCTTGACGTTCTTGATGCCCTTCTGAACGCTGTTTCCGACGATAGGTATCTTTTTGAGGCCCTTCTTCACAGCCGCTTTGGTATTGTAATATTTCTCGGTGCTGCGGAGAGTTCTCAGGTATTTCGATACTGCTCCCACACTCTTTGAAATAGACATATTGTTATCGTTGAGGATGACTATAAGGTTGCTCTGACGGTCCTTTCCGCAATTATTCATGGCCTCGTAGAACATACCGCCTGTCATTGCTCCGTCACCGATGACCGCAACGGCATAGTTGTCCTTGCCCTGAAGCTTCATAGCTTCTGCGATACCGCAGGCAACCGACACAGAGGTACTGCTGTGGCCGCTGATAAAGCTGTCATGGACCGATTCCTCGGGCTTAGGGAAGCCTGATATACCGTCTTCCTGACGGAGTGTGGCAAATCTGTCGAGTCTGCCTGTTAGTATCTTATGGGTGTAGGCCTGATGTCCCACATCCCAGATTATCTTATCTTCGGGCGAATTGAAATTACGGTGGATGGCCATTGTAAGTTCAACTGCTCCGAGGTTTGAAGCAAGGTGTCCTCCCGTTTTTGAGACAGTTGATATAAGAATGCTCCTTATCTCTTTACACAGGGAATTACACTGGGAAAGGGAAAGCTTTTTCAGATCTCCAGGCAGTTCCAGTTCCCTCAAAGACACTTTTTCGGGTCTGTTTGTATTTTCTTTCATTTTCCGCAATGCAGAGCAAAACTCCGCATCTCCTTTATATTAATTTTTTCTCTTCAGAAGCATCTCTGTAAGCTGTCTGAGGAAGCTGTTATCTTCAAATTTTTCAAGGCATCGCATTGCCTCGTCGGTAATATTTCCTGCGATCTCCTGAGCCTTTTCAACCCCGTAAAGAGTAACGAAAGTGGTCTTGTTCTCCTCCTCATCGCTTCCCACAGGTTTGCCCAGTTCTTCGGTAGTGCTTGTAACATCGAGGATATCGTCGATTATCTGGAAAGCAAGTCCCAGCTTATAGCCGTATTCCTTTGCAGCTCCGATCACAGTGCTGTCAGTGCAGCCTGCACAGATACAGCCCATAATGCATGAGACCGAGATCAGTTCGCCTGTCTTATGGCGGTACATATTTCTCAGGTTAGCCTCGTCCACATCATTTCTCTGCTCATTCTGCATATCTATGACCTGTCCGCCTATCATGCCGTTTTTGCCGACAGCACGGGCAAGTTCGGAAATTATCCTTATTTTCTGCTCAGGGGAAAGCTTATCATCGTCAGCGATAAGTCCGAACGGCAGTACGGAGAGTGCATCTCCTGCAAGAATAGCCATAGCTTCACCGTGGGCCTTATGGCACGAAAGTCTGCCTCGTCTGTAGTCGTCGTCATCCATAGCAGGGAGATCATCGTGGATAAGCGAAAATGTGTGTATCATCTCGATAGCAGCAGCCGGTGCAGCAGCATTGCCGATATCGCCGCCGAGAGCATTGCAGAAAGCGTACACCAGTACAGGGCGTATCCTTTTTCCGCCTGCTTCAAGGGAATAATTCATTGCTTCGATAAGATCTTTCTGTGCCTCTGTCCCGGGAGAATGTGCATTGTACTTTCTCAGGTTCTCCTCCACAAGGCTGATGTATTCCGAAAATTTTTCCTTAAAATCACTCATATCATTTTTCCGACGGCGCTGTACCGTCATCCTCCGTTATTTTGATCTGAGCCTCGTCAAGCTGCTTTCTGCATAAAGCCGCAGCCTTAACGCCTTCGCCGTAAAGCTCCACAGCCTTTTCAAGGGGAATATCGCCCTTTTCCAGCTCTGAAACTATTCTGCTCAGTTTTGTCATATTATCTTCAAAGGTTACTTTCTCTTCCATTATATACCACCGTTCTGTTCTTCCTCATGAACTTCCTTTATCTCCGCTGATGCCGTACCTTTGCCGAAGCGGATATCGACAGTATCTCCCACGGAAATACCGTCAGTGCTGCTGAGAAGTCTGTCTCCGCTGTAGACCAGTGAATAGCCACGGGACAGCACTTTAAGCGGACTGAGACTTTCAAGCCGTCCGATACGCTCGGAAAGCTGTGAAGAAAGCCTTTCCATGTAACGCTGAAAAGCCGCTGAATTGCGTTTTTCCAGTGCGCTGAGCCGTTCCCCCGAAAGCTTCATCCTGTTCTCGGGAGACTGTGCAGCAAGCTTTGCGTTCAGCACAGTAAATCTGTCAGCCGCCCTGTCAAGTGCCGCAAATGCACTTCTCTCCGCACGGCGCTGAAGCATATCTATCTTCTCGTAAAATGTACTTATATCGGGAGCCGCCAGTTCTGCCGCAGCTGACGGAGTAGGCGCTCTAAGGTCAGCAGCCATATCGGCTATGGAAATATC
>CADBAC010000032.1 GCA_902792495.1 Ruminococcus flavefaciens
TGAAGTCCCTGTGAAACTTTATTTTTCTTTGAGATGTATCTTCTCAAGGAACCATACGATCGTCTTTTTCGAGCCGTTTACAACTTTTCCGTTGAGCTGCATACCGTTTTTGACTATCGCAGTATTTTTCTGTTCCCCGTTTTGATCTATTTCGGTTATATCTGCCTGAGCAATGTAATATTTTGCACCTGTTGTGCTATCCGTAACGGAATCCGCCGATATTGACTGTATCGTACCTGTCACCTTTCCTTTTTCGTTGTAGGAAAGAGCGTCAAATGTATATTCTGCGGACTGTCCAACCTCAAGCTTTGTGACCTCGCTTTCGGGAATATAAAGCATTACCTTCAGCCCGTCACTATCCGGAACGATAGTACACAGATTCTCGCCTGCCTGTACGATATCTCCTTCATTGAGTTCATTTACAAGGGTTACGGTGCCGCTTACATTAGCCTTTATTTCAGAATTGCCGATAGTATCATCAAGCTCTGTGAGCTGAGTCTCTGCGGAGGCAATGTTTTTCTTTAGTGCATCTATTTCAGAATCAAGAGATATGATCGTCTCTGTTTTAAGCTGCTCTCCCGAAATACGTTCATATTCCTGAATATCCTCATTTGACTGCAAGGACATTTCAAGATCTTTTTCAGTATTTTTCAGTGAAGATATTTCTTCTTCAAGTGAAGATATACGGCTCTGTATCTTTGATACGAAGCTGTTTTTGATATTTTCGGCATCAAGCTCAGCATTTTTCCATGCAAGCTCTGCGCTGTCTACCTCACTTTGGCTCACTCTGCTGCGCTGTGATGTATAACTGCTTAGGATAGAATCGTATTCCTGCTGCTTTTTCTCATACTGACTGTTCAGCTCATTGATCTCATCGGAATATTTCCTGTAGATGTCAGTTGTTTCGGTAACATCCGTATCAGGCTCTGAATTTTGTTCAATAGCCGATCTGAGTTCCTGGTATGCCTCAAGTTTTGCCTTGTCGTCGTCGTCGCTGCTTGCTGAAAGCAGTATGATCTGTGTACGGATATCATCAAGATACGAGTTTCTGCATGACTCCATTCGGCTCTGCGCCTGATCAGCCTCACGCTTTGCTTCATCGACCTGAATTTCGCTTATTTCTCCGCCTGAGCCTGAACGTGCGAGCTTATCCTCATAAGCTATCCTGCACTGCTCTGCTGTTACAGCAGCTTTTTCGCATGATGTTGCATATTCATTGTATGTAGCCAGAGCTTCAGCGTTACTGCCGTTGTATGTATAGTCGTTCTGTACAGCATTCAGAAGATCCTTATAAGCAAGAAGAAGTTCATTCTTCTTCAATATATTATCCTTATTGGTTTTCTGTCTGTTCTTTTTTTCCTCCATCGACTGATTATTGTCATTTTTCTTATTTTCTAGTTCATTGGATGAAAGAAGAATACCGTTGTTGTACTGCTCATATCTGTAATAGAATTTTGATTCTTCGCCCTTGTTTGTAAAGAGATTTTTGTTTTCTTCTACGGATTTTTTAAGGAGCTTTGTATTTTCCAGGTCGCTTTCATAGCTGAGGAGCTGATCTTCGATTATTTTTTTCTGCTTTCTGGCATAGTCTGAATCAAGAACAAACAGAGTCTCACCGGCAGATACCTTCTGTCCCTCACTGACATTGACAGAGTTTATCCTGCAGCTTGATGCAGATGTTACATCACCCTGAGCATTGGCTGTTTTGACTTCGCCTCTTACTCTGACATATTCATCCATATCGGAAAAGCAGGCAAATCCTATTCCCGAAAGGAATATCAGCAGTACTATCATGATGAACCATCGTATTCCCGGAGCTTCACGTGTCTCCATAAGCTCACGGCTGTCAGAAATGTCATTAAGATCCATTATGATACCTTTCATCTTATCACTCCTTTACACCTGTATTTATGAATATCGGGTATACAACGGAAGTATGCTGTATAGCTTCGATATTATCTGTTTTTTCCGTATCGTTATCGGTGCCGGTATCATTTACATTTTCTTCTGTATAGATATCAGGCATCTGATCCTTCCACAGCTTGTAATATCTGCCCTTTGAATCGAGAAGCTCATTATGAGTTCCCTGTTCAATGAATTTGCCCTGTTCCATGACATATATCTTGTCACAGCGCATGATGGTACTGAGTCTGTGTGCAATAATGATAGTTGTGATATTGCCCGAAAGATCGTTGATAGTTTTTTCGATAGCCTTCTCAGTGATAGAGTCAAGGTTGCTGGTCGCTTCATCCATTACAAGGATATCAGGCTTTTTGAGAAGAGCTCTTGCGATAGCAAGGCGCTGTTTCTGTCCGCCTGACAGGTTTGCTCCGTTCTCCTCCAGTCTTGTCTCATATCTGAGAGGGAGCTTATTTATAAATTCGTCAGCCTTGCTCAGCTTGCAGGCTTCAATGATATCGTCCATTGTAGCCTCATCGTTGCCGAGCATGAGGTTTTCACGAATAGTACCGCTGAACAGGAATATATCCTGTGATATATATGCGATACGGTTTCTGAGAGCTTCAAGATCGAGATCCTTCAGGTTATAATCACCTATAAATATCTCACCCTTTTCCCATTCGTAGAAATTCATCAGCAGTTTTGTAAGAGTGGTCTTTCCTGAGCCGCTTTCGCCGACGAGAGCGATCTTCTCGCCTGCATGGATAGTCATATTCAGATCTTCAAGTATAAGGCTTCTTGTGCCGTATCTGAAATCCACATTTTCAAAGCGGATATCATAAGCAAGAGAATCGGGGATTATCTTCTGAGAGCTGTCAGAAGCCTTTTCTATCTCAAGATCGAGAATTTCTGCCAGTCTTTCAGCAGCAACTACGGCAGTCTGCATCTGAGGCTGGAGATTTATAAGATTCTTGACAGGGTCAAGGAAGTAACCCAGCAGCGCATTGAATGTGATAAGGCTGCCGAGAGTCATATTTCCATTCATTACGCTTACTACACCGACCCAGAGTATCAAAGTAGTTCCGATGGTAGCCACAGCGCTTGTAAGAGTAGTTTCGGCATTGTTTATGATACCGCCCTTAAAGAGGCTTCTCATAAACTTTACAAATAGAGTATCTGTCTTTGACTGTGATTTTTCCTCAGCATGGAATGCCTTGATAGTCTCCACACCGTTGAGGGACTCAACGAGATATGAGGTCAGCTGAGCATTGTCCTCCATCTGCTTCTGGTTTATATTCTTTACAGGCTTGTTGAATGCGAACACTATAACAGCATAAGCAATAACTACCATAAGCGCAATGGCGAACAAAGTACGGTTCTGCATATAAAGCACAATACCGCCTACAACAGCCATAAGAGTGTCGATCATAATAGACAACGTAGCGCTTGAAATGGCATTTCGTATCTTTGAAGCATCGGTAAAACGTGAAACTATCTCACCGACACGCCTTGTTCCGAAGAAATTCATCGGAAGCCGCATCACATGGCTGTAATAGCCCAATATAAGGGGAATATCCAGCTTTTGGCTCAAATGGAGCATCAGATGATTTCTGAAAGCCTCCAGCACCGCCTTGAATACATACAATGCGACGACGCCTATTGACAGCGTTATGAGACTGCTCCGCAGGGAATTCGGGACTATATCGTCCATTATGAACGTAAAGTAGAATGATGCAAGTATACCCAATGCGGTAATAAGCAGAGATGAAAGGAAAATATTTATGAGAATTCTTTTCTGAGGAAGCATGAGCCCGAAGAATCTGGAGAGAACTCCCTGATTTTCGTTGCCCTTCTGGAATGAGACAGTAGGAACGAGCATTATCAGCACGCCTGACCATACCTTGAAAAATTCCTCAGGTGTATATTTTACCAGACCTTTTCCGGGGTCTGCAATAAGTATCTGTTTCTTTGTGATCTTGTGTATAACAACATAATGCAGTAAACTGCCTTCAAGTACGACATGGGCAATTGCAGGAAGCGGAAAACCCGAATAAAAAGCTTCGGGATCGCCCTTTACGCCCTTTGCGCTGAATCCCAGCTGTTCGGCGGCTTTTATAATGCCGTAAGCGCTTGTTCCCTGCTTATCGGTCCCCGCCGTTTCACGTATCCTTGAAATAGGGAGATTCAGTCCGTATTGTTTGGATATAGTGGCTATACAAGCCGCTCCGCAGTCTGTAACATCGTGTTGTTTTACGCAGTAGTATTTCATTGATATCACTCCTGAATAAATTATTGACGATTTTTATGGCTGATGGAGAAGATACATATTCTTTTCTGTTTGTATTATTCTCCTGTTGTTTTGTTGCTTTGTTCTTTTGTTTTTATTTACTTAGCGATGATGCAGAGTGCTTCGTCTTTTTCTTCCTCGCTCAACATCTTATATATTATAGGTCTGATTATTCTCTCGTTCGGATTATCTACGTGTGTCATCCTGTTGAGATCTACCCATCCCTTTAATTGTGAAACATATGCATAAGAGCCTGAAAGGCTTGGGATCATATTGAAACTGATACTATTTCCCTTTATAACATAAGCTACAGTTTTGCTTTCGGATGAGGGGGATGCCTTGATCGGAACATTTATGAAAGATGCTCTGAAAACAAGACTGCAATTGAGAATATTGTTTTCAGCAAGGATAACATAGCCGTTTCCGTACTTTCCAAGTATCATATTTCCCTTTACATAGAATGCAGAAAAATGATATACAAGTCCCGGATGAAGCAGATTTACCACCTTTGTAAGTGAACTGTCGTAGCATACCATTGCCTTTTTGTCGAGCATATATCCATACTTTGTATTGAATATCAGCTGTTTGTCCCTAAGCGGCTTGATCTTAGGATAGGCAAGTTCATAAACGTTTTCTGCGGAGGCGGTCTCAGATGCTGCATTTGCTGTGATACAGCTGCCTGATGCAGTGACAGTAAGTACTGCGATAAGAGCCGCCATTTGCTTTTTGAATGTGTTTTTCATTGTTGTTCTCCTGTTTATATATTTTTTTCTCTTTATCGGCTTTGGGGCGGTATAAAGAAAATCAAAGACATTGTAAGAATGGCTTATTTACATACCCATGTATATATTTTATCTCCAAGATCTTCTCTCTCAGGGATGGCTTTGTTCCAGTACCATCTTGTAGCCTTTTCGTGGTCTGCAGAAACTGTAGGGATACGTGATACAACCATACCGCCGTTAACGCCGTACATTTCCTCTGATGTAAGTTCTGTGAATCCGTTAAAATTTAAATTACTCATTTGTTACCTCCGATTTTTTATCTTTTATTTCATAGCGGACGATATTTTTTATAATATAGTTTACAGATATCGCCCCGTCCTTATGTATCAGTTATAACACAGGACGGGGCGATATTCAATGATTATGTGGTTTTCGGCTGTTCCGTACAGTCAAACGGTTTTTCGGTCATTCTATTTCGTTAATCGGTCATTGCTCAGAATCTGTATTTGGGTATTGGGGTATAATGTACTGCTAAAAACATTTTTTAATGATGTATCAAAGGATGAAGATATTCGGCGACGAGCCGAGGAAGGCACATTCATATATATCCTTTCCGCTGGATACGCCTAAATAGCTATCCGGAAGCTCGACTTCGGTCAGAGATTTTATTTTTATCAATGTCTTGTACTTGAAAGAGCTAAGGAAAGTCTTGGGGGGGATGCCGAACTCCGTATAATCCTCTGGCGGATTAGACTGCTCTGTCTGTGTCAGGATATCGGCTATCTCAAATGATACATATGGAATATATTTGTTTCTTTCTTTTACAAAAAGCACGAGCCTTTTTATTCCTGTATGCTCCCACTTTCCTGTAAGCGGGAAATAGGTCGTGTTTCCTGCTTTTACATTGTTCTTGTACATATCTGCAATATCTTTTCCTGTAAGCTCATTTCCGTCAATGGTAATAGTTCCTCTGCCAAGCATTCGGCAGCCTACCGATAATTCACGGTGAGCTTCTAATATGCTGCGTATACTGTACGGCTGCGCTGTTTGTGTTTCGTTTTCTGTAAATGTGTCCCTTATTATTGTTGCCTGGCAGTTCTTCGGAAGCTGGATAAATTCTTTGAAATCCATAATAAATGACCTTCTTTCCTGCTGCTCATGATATGGCTGAGCAAGCATATTTTTAGTTTATGCGTGTATCTATGCATTATATCTATATGTCTATATATATGATGTAGTGCTATTATTATAGCATTTCATTCGGGGATTGTCAAGAGTTTTTCAAAAAAAATCTCCATGTAAAGCTCTTGCCTTTACATGGAGGGAAGTTTTCGATATATATTATATAGCCCTGAGCGAACCGATGGGCTGGAAATCATGCTCATTGCGCTTTTTGCAGATATAAATAAACATTAACGGCATAGTAATAGCAAGAGCGGCAAGTGCGATATAAAGAATATACTCTCTTGCGAAGAAGAATTTATAAGTTACCGCTGAGAGCATTGTCACACAGTTCGCTGCCATATGGAAAGTGATGCAGTATATGATATTCTTTGTTAGGATGTATATAGTGCTGATGATAACGCTTACTATGAGTATATCGATTATTCTGAGATGATTTTTCGGAAAATGTACGGCAAGCCATGGTATGGATATGAAACATACCGAGATTGCGTATTTCATTTTGTTTTTGCAGGCTCCTATCAGCAGAATTGAGAGCATTCCGAGACGGAAAATAAGCTCCTCCGATATTGGCGCCATGAATGCGGTGGTGAGAAGTGTGTATATTTCCGATGCAGAATAAGAATCCTGAGCATTTCCGAGAAGTGATGCTCTGTTGACAATGTAAATATCCGCAACCGAATAACATACCGCAGCCGCTATGATAAGCAGCATTATTTTCAGTTCAGGTTTTCTTATATGATCGACTACATTCACATTAAATATCTTTTTTGCGGCGATGCAGGCGAAAATACCGCCGATCATGTAACTTACAGGGAGTCCATAAACTTCTGCTGTCGGTGAGCCTGTTACAACTCTTGCTATAACAGTGAATATCAGCGGACAAAGTCCGATCATAAGCATGAGCAGCGATGCTCCGATAGTTGTTTTATAGTCTTTCATGTGGTGTACTCCTTTTTGGTGATATCAGGTTATCCAGTCTCCTGCCACTGACTGTCTTATCAAGGCAGCCACTGGCAGAATACTGAAAACGATGTCCCTGTATCCGATATATCTGCTATATATCGGATACTTCGTCTGACATCGTCATCGTACAATATTTATTACATAAAGTGTAAGTATGGGAATTTCTCTATTAGATCATTGAGCCTGTCATATACTGCGTGGGAATAGTAACCGAGATCGTACATTGTTATTTTTCCGCCGTCAATCTCTGCGGTTTCCTCCGAAGTCAGTTCTGTGAAGCTGCTTGTAGTAAGTTTATTGATGTTATCAGTATTGTTCATAGTTTTGATTAACCTTTGTAACGATTCCAGCCTCTCATGAATTCAGCCTTCCACTTGTCCCAAAGTGTATTGAACTCCTCAAAATCACCGGCAGGACCGCCGCCATTGATATCGTCTGCTTCTGACTGTGTGAGTGCTGCAAACATCTTTTCCATATCTGTTGTATTAGTCATTGCTGCAACCTCCGTTATTAGTGAAGAAGATCGTAAACGTCTTCGCCTCTCTTGCCCCAGAAGTCACACCATGCGTGACAACCGTATCCGAGATCTTCCATGAATGTACCGCCGTCGATTTCCTTCTTCTCTGCGTCTGTAAGCTCGTTGAATGCCTTTGTATTGATAGTTTCCATGATATTTTTCTCCTTTTATATTGATTTATTGATTTGTGGTTTATTGTTGAAAAATTGATTAGCCGTTGTACTTGTTCCAGCCTCTCATGAACTCAGCCTTCCACTTGTCCCAAAGCTCATCAAATTCATCTAAATCCTTAGCCCAGCCGCCGCCGTTGATATCGTCTGCTTCTGACTGTGTGAGTGCTGCGAACATCTTTTCCATATCTGTTGTATTTGCCATTGTTTTCTCCTCCGTTTTTGAATTAGGTATTTTTATTTGTGATTAAAGAGTTGTAAAATTGTGTTTTTGTTCTGTATAAATGCAGTAAATATTTGATTCGGACAGGTCATGTCTGAAATTCTGCCTTATTTCCTCAGAAATTACTTGTGAAGAATGTTGTAGGCGTTGACGCCTTCCTTCATCCAGAAGTTGTTCCACTTATCAGCAAATGACTTGCTTGGTTCTGCAATGTTTTCTGTGATGAAGTCCTTCAGTCTGTCAAAAATTGCGCCTCCGTTGAGTTCCTGTGCCTCTGCGTTTGTGAGTTCC
Source organism: Ruminococcus flavefaciens (assembly GCA_902792495.1). Classification (GTDB taxonomy): domain Bacteria; phylum Bacillota; class Clostridia; order Oscillospirales; family Ruminococcaceae; genus Ruminococcus; species Ruminococcus flavefaciens_Z. The sequence goes on from CADBAC010000032.1 coordinate 8,258, forward strand.
TTTCAGTCTGTCAAAAATTGCGCCTCCGTTGAGTTCCTGTGCCTCTGCGTTTGTGAGTTCCTTGAAATTGTTGCTCATTTTTGTTTTCTCCTTTTGTTTTTTTATTTATTTAAACCATCGTGATGGTTTACGGCTGATTACTTGTGAAGAATGTTGTAGGCATTGACGCCTTCCTTCATCCAGAAGTTGTTCCACTTATCAGCAAATGACTTGCTTGGTTCTGCGATGTTTTCTGTGATGAAGTCCTTCAGTCTGTCAAAAATTGCGCCTCCGTTGAGTTCCTGTGCCTCCTGCTCATTTTGTTTTTCTCCTTTTGTTTTTTTATTTATATATCATCACACATAAAATGTGTAATAAGCATTGGTAAAGGGAATATCAGAGAACGTTCCTGCTTACTCCCACATACATATCAACTATCAGATCGCTGCTGCTTTCCGATGGGCTGACTGCTATGTTATAGCCTGTTGTTATTGGCTGAAGATGATTGCTGTGTATATATCCCATTAGCTCATCTGCGCTTGACTGAAGCTGTTCCGGGGCACCGCAGTGCCTGAGCTTCACGGCATCGCACAGCTTGAATATGGGCTTGTATGAGTATTCAGATGATGAGTTTATCTTTTTGTCCATAGGTATCAGTATCTCTACATCAGCAACAGGATCACCGTTTTCAAGCTCCATGCCGTAAGTGGCAGTTACAACGGGGCCTTTTTTGTTTGCGTGTTCGGATCTGATAAATAAATTCATATTCTCAATGACTTCGGGCATTGTTCTTGGAGTTATCTTGCCTCTGTAACTGAGAACATTATTCAGTTCCAAAGTGTTATGTTCCGTAATGTTCATTTTGTTACCTCCGATATCGGAATTCTCAATTAGC
>CADBAC010000033.1 GCA_902792495.1 Ruminococcus flavefaciens
TATCAAGACCGATTTCGGCGAGCGCATACCTACCGATGTGGTGTATGCTGACGGCTCCGACCCTTACAAGATGCACAACTATTACTCCTACATCTACAATAAGACGGTGTGGGACGCTCTTTCCGAGGCTAAGGGCGAGGCCTGTCTCTTTGCACGTTCAGCCACCGCAGGCTGTCAGCAGTTTCCCGTTCACTGGGGCGGCGACTGCTTCTCCGACTACTCGGCTATGGCGGAAACTCTCAGGGGCGGACTTTCACTTACTATGTCTGGATTCGGCTTCTTCTCCCACGATATAAGCGGATTTGAAGCAACAGGCACTCCCGACCTTTACAAGCGCTGGACTGCGTTCGGACTTATGTCAACACATTCACGCTATCACGGAAGCAGTTCTTACCGTGTGCCGTGGGCTTTCGACGAGGAAAGCTGTGACGTTTCACGCTTCTTCGCTGACCTGAAAGGCAGACTTATGCCGTACCTCTATGCAAATGCCGTAACTACGCATAAAACGGGCATTCCCATGATGAGAGCAATGGTCGTGGACTTCGGAAGCGACAGGAATACCCTGACTATCGATACCCAGTATATGCTGGGAGATTCGCTCCTCTGCGCTCCCGTTTTCAGCGAGGACGGCGAATGCTCATTCTATCTCCCCGAAGGCGGAATGTGGACGGATATCCTCACAGGTGAAATGCTTCAGGGCGGAAAGTGGTACAGCCGAAAGTATGACTATTTCTCCATGCCGCTGTATGCGAAGCCTTGCTCGATAATAGTTTTCGGCAATTTCAAGGGAAAAGCTGACTACGACTATACCGACGGGATGAAGATATGCGTTTACGGGATAAGCGACGGAGCAACAGTTGAGACCGAGGTGTACGACAGCCACGGACAGTCTGCCGCCCATATCACCGCAAACCGCCACGGAAAAGAACTCACCGTAACGGTAACAGGCTCGGATAAGCCCTTCACCGTCGAATCACCGCAAGGCCTCGATATAAACAGCAAATGCCTGCCTTGGGTGTGATGGTGCTGCCGCAGCTTTTATGAAATTATCGGTGTAAACCTTGATGAGGAAAGGCTTACACCGATTTTTTTCATATAGCTGCAACAACATCATCACCTGCAAGACAGGCATTATCTGTTATCTGATGGCAGTGACAGGGTCGATGAATTTGCCGTTGTGAGTCATTTCAATATGAAGATGGGGAGCTGATGCACTTTCAACGTCGGCGGTATCGCCTATGACACCGATGACATCGCCGCCTGCTACCTTGTCGCCCTGCTGAACGGTCAGATCTGCGCCGAGACTGCAATATTTAGTGGTGAATCCGTTATGGTGGTCGATGACAACGGTCACGCCCCACAGTGCATCGTTCTTCACGGATGTGACTTCGCCGTCCGCAACTGCGTAGACTTCCGTACCTGTTTCGGCGGCAATGTCAGTACCGTTGTGGGTCTGCCACGAACCCGTGGTCTCGTTCTTCACAAGTTCCGTTCCGCTGAAAGGCGCAATGACATTGCTGATATCCGCAAGAGGAGGGATGAGGTTGTCGAAATCTGCGGCTGTCTCAACAGTTTCGCCCGATACGTCCTCCATCACTTCCTCAGCTTCGGGAACAGCCTGCACCTGCTGAGTGGGGACAGTTCCAATTACCTGCTGAACATGGCTGCGTGGAGCGGTAACGGCCGCTTTTGCGGTATATGCAGTAGTTACGACAGGCTTCGGGATATTGGTAACTTTCCTGTCTACCTGCGGTATCTGCGATACCAGATTGCCCGAGCGGTAGTCCTCGACTATCTTGTTTCCCTGATCGTATGCGAAATAACAGGCCGAACCTATCATAACTGCGCTGATTCCAAGTGCGGCATAGAAGCCTTTGTTTCCTTTGGTCTTGTTTGATGATCTTTTCACGTTTAACACCTCCGACTATATTCTGGACGGAAATGCTGTAATTATACATTTTTATGTGAAAAAGATCTCTTATCGATAATGTCCTGAGAACTTTAAAGCAGTTACTCATACAAAAGTTTTGCCCCGAAGCGGTTCAAGGTGCTTCGGGGCATTTGTATTTTATTGGTGTTGTAGGGGCTGATGCCCACATCAGCCCGCCAGATCAACGTTAAGGCACGGGGCAATTTTTTCATTCAGTCTGTGTAGGATTTTCGTATACGTGGGGATCGTTCTGCTGCTGAGGTGCGGCATCTCCGTTTATGACGGGATACTGCGGATATACAGGGTTCAGCGGATCGGCATACGGATTATCCTCGGGAGCTTCTGTGATGATGAATGCTTTTGTTGTTGTCATGGTAGTTGTGGTGGTCGATGTAGTAGTGGATGAAGTTGAAGCGGAAGTTGTAAGTTCGGCTCTTTCTTCCTTGGGAAGCTTTTTCTTCTTTGGCTTTTTGCCGTCGAGACCGTAGTATTCCTGATATGCCTCGATTATGTCGTGTATCATGTACTTTGAGTATTCACCGTCTTCGATAACGCCTGCAAAAGCGATCTCGGGATCGTCGGCAGGAGCGAAACCGATGAAGAATGAGTTCTGTCTTGAAAGGTCAGCGCCTGTCTGAGGAGTACCTGTCTTGATAGCTACATCGAAGCCGAAATTGCTCAGCGAATACAGCGCAGGGACGTTGTGGGAAGCGTCTATCATACCTCCGACTATCGGGTCGTAGAGGTCGGGATAAGAGAGCTCTATCTGCTGTGCGATAGTTGGCTGAGTTTTTGATATCTGCTTATCTGTGCCGTATTTGTAGTAGCTGTCAACGAGGTAAGGCTTGTATCTTACGCCACGGTTGCCGATAGTGCTTGCAACTGTAGCCATCTGTAGCGGAGTCATACCGCAGTCCTGGTTACCGATACCGGCCTGGATAACGTAGCCGACGTACCATTCCTGACCGTGCTCTGCGAAAGTTTCGGGGTTACAGAGATAACCGGGAGCGTCACCTGTTTCAATGCCTGTGCTCTGGCCGAGACCGTAAAGTGTGGCGTACTTGGTGATATTGTCGATACCCAGCATACGTGACAGCTCGTAGAAATAGCTGTTGCAGGATACCTCAATTGCACGGCGGATTGAGATATATCCGTGAGTACCTGTACAGGAGTAGTGGGTGCCGTAGAATTCGTAGTCGTGGCCGCAGAAAAGTGGAGTGCCTGCAAGTACAACACCTTCGTTAAGGCCTGCTGTAGCGGTGACGGTCTTGAAAGTCGAACCCGGACGGTACAGACCGTAGGTACAGCGGTTTACCAGCGGTGAATCCGGGAGGTCAACGAAATAGTCGTAATTCTCGGCATAGTCTTTCAGATTGTAGGTAGGAGCGGTAGCCATTCCCTTTACAGCGCCTGTTTTTGCATCGAGGACGCATATAGCGCCGCAGCGTACACTGCCCAGCCGTGAGTTTGTATTGATGGAAGGGAAAGTTGCCAGGAAGTCGGTGAGTATCTCCTGAAGCCTCAGCTGGAAGCCACCGTCAACGGTAAGCTTTATGGACTGACCGGAAACAGTGTCGCTGGCGGTCTTGATATTCTTGATAAGGCCGTCACGGACCGTTACTTCCTCCTCGCCGAAAACGCCTCTCAGTTCAGTCTCCAGGGCGGCTTCGATACCGTTTTTTCCGAGGGTATCGTTATAGCTGTAGCCTTCTTCTTTGAGTTCATCGTACTCCTCAGCGTAGATAGGGCCAACTGTGCCTATCTCATGAGGGAGGATGTCTCCACGGAGTATCTTTCTGTCGGATGCTTCAACGGCTTCGATGCCACGGTAGAAGTTGCCGAGTTCCTTCATTTCCACGATGGTCTTGGTATCAACGTTGCGTGCAAGGATAAGGTCGTTGTTGTAGGAGAAGTCCTTGTCTATCATCTGATAGCGCATACCTGCAATGATACGCTTTTCAGTATCGGAGTAGCTGTCGTCTATCTTGTAGTCGGAAATAAGCTTGTCTATGCAGTTTTCAGCAGTAGCATAGACATTGAGTTTCAGGTCTGAGATTATGTCGGAGGGATCGTCGGTAGTGAAAGCGTAAGGCTTTTCAAAGGTGATAGGGATGCTTTCCTCGAATGTTATGCCTCTGTCTTTGAGGGCATAGTAAATGCCGATGAGTTCCTTGTTGCCTTCTTTGGGATCATCGGGGAAGAAAGCTTTCTGAAGCACAAGGTCGGTGTGGCTGTCATTGGTAACGAGGACGTTTCCGCTGTAGTCGAGGATCTCTCCACGGGTAGCCCTGACCTCCTTGGTATAGGTGAAAGTTCCTGCTTCGGCTTTGGTTTCGGGGGCGGCAATATCCTTATCGCCCATGATCTGAATTTTCATAAGCCTGAGAGCGCTAAGTCCCGCAAGGAGAAGGACAATGGCTATGATAAGCAAAGATTTCAGGTTTTCTGCTAATCCTTTCAAGTTTTTCCTCCTTATTGTGATAAGTGTCAGGCATCTTACATTGACACCTGACACGCTGATAGTATAGATTCAAAGGCAGAGCGATGAATGACGCAGCTCATTTTCTCTCTGAACGGATGGCCGTATTAACAGCTTCCTCGATAGTGATATGGTCCTTCGGCAGGAAGAATCTGTTTATCAGTTCGATAACAAGATACACGAAAACAGAAGCGATTATGGTTATTGCCCATACCTTCATGGATATCTGGGAGAAAATCATCTCAACGTTTTCGTATTCCCACATCTCGTAGTAGAACTTATAATCCAGCCAGCACTGTATATAGCTGATAACTGCGGTTATGACGATATAATTCACGAACTTGTTGCGCAGATAATACTCATACAGCAGTGATACGATTATGCTGAAAAATGCCAGCAGTACCGCATTATAGCCTGTCAGCTTTCCGCAGGCAATGTCTATCAGGAATCCGCATACCGCTCCTGTCAGCGCCGAACTGTACTGTCCGCTGTTTACGGCGATAGCTATTGCGGCAGGGACGAGGAGTATGGGTTTCATCCATGTGCCCGATGTCATTATCAGGAAGCAGAGGAATATGACAACATAGTAGAGTATCCATCTGAGTACGGATCTTACTCCTCTGATACGCTGTTCACGGGTGGATCTAATTCTCATTTCCTTCCTCCCTCTTGCCTGTGAAGTCGGTGATTACGTAGACTGAGGAAAGTCGTGAGATATCGCTGCATGGCTCGATAACTGCGCAGTCGGAAAGACCGTTTGAGTCACGGCTGACGCTTTTTACCTTGCCGATGGAATAATCCTTGGGGAAGAGTCCGCTTATGCCTGAGGTAACGATGAGGTCGCCCACTTTGAGATTGTTGTTCTTGTCAACATGGATAAGTCGGGTAATGCCCTGTTCTGCCGAGGGGATATCTCCCTCAACGATGCCCATATCCTTGTTGTTCTTTGAGCTTACGGCCGCAACGGAAAGGTCGGGCGAGAGAATAGTTCTGACGGTGGTCATGTGGTCTGATACTTCAACGGTGATACCCACAAGACCTTCAGCTGTAACAACGGGACAGTTGGGGGTTATTCCTTCTTCCTTGCCCTTGTCGATAGTGAATGCCATGAACGGGTCGTTTGTTACATATCCGATAACGGAACAAGCCTGAGTATACTCAAAATCCTCATGTTCCTGCTTGATGCTTACAAGCTCTCTCAGTTCTTCGACCTCGGTCTTCAGCGCTTCGTATTCGGTAAGACGGCGGTTGAGTTCGCCTATCTCCTCTTTTAGACGCTGGTTTTCTTCGTAATACTCATCGGAATGGGCGAGTCTGTCGAGAGTTCCTTCCATATTCCTGCTGATACTGTTTGAAACAGTGCGGAAAGGCTTTGAAACTGTATTGAACAGCGAGACTCCCGAAAGGGAATATCCGCCCTTTGTGACGGAGTATACCATGATGCCGATGAGGAATGCGAGAAAGCCGAGAAGCACTTTGAATTTGGTGCTTTTTACGAAATCACGCATGGCTCCTCCTTAATAATACTTGACGTTATCGGTGAGAGCGTCCTGATAATCGTTGATATTCTCCAGTATCCTGCCTGTTCCCTCAGCAACGCAGTCAAGGGGATATTCGGCAATGAATACAGGCATACCTGTTTCACGGTTGATAAGCTTATCCAGACCTCTCAGGAGAGCGCCGCCGCCTGAAAGGGTGATGCCGTGGTCGATGATATCGGCTGAAAGCTCAGGAGGAGTATCCTCAAGAGTTGACTTTATAGCGTCGATGACACGAGCCAGCGGCTCAACGAGAGCGTCACGTATCTCAGCGGAATTGACTACCATATTCTCAGGCAGACCGTTGAGGAGGTTGCGTCCCTTTATTTCCAGAGTAGTCTCCTTTTCGCTGGGGAAAGCCGAACCTATTTCAAGCTTGATATTCTCGGCTGTTCTTTCACCGATGAGGAGGTTGTACTTCTTCTTGATATAATTTATGATGGCAGCGTCAAATTCATCGCCTGCACATCTGATAGAACGTGCCGCAACGATACCGCCCAGAGCGATAACAGCAACTTCGCTGGTGCCGCCGCCGATATCGACTATCATGCTTCCCACAGGGGAATTTGTAGGCAGTCCCGCACCGATGGCAGCAGCCATTGGTTCTTCGATTATGAGGACATTGTTAGCGCCTGCCTTCTTGCAGGATTCACGTACAGCACGTCTTTCAACGGCAGTAACGCCTGACGGGATGCAGATGATAACGTTAGCCTTGTTGAAGATAGTACCCTTCAGAGCCTTGCGGATGAATTCCTGAAGCATAGTTGTAGCAATATCGAAATCAGCGATAACGCCGTCCTTCAGCGGTCTTACAGCAACGATGGAACCGGGGGTGCGGCCGATTACTTCCTTGGCCTCTTTGCCCACATAGCGGGCTTTGTCGGTTCGTGTATTAACAGCGACTACCGAAGGTTCTCTTATGATTATGCCCTTTCCCCTCATGTACACAAGGGTATTGGCAGTACCTAAGTCTATACCGATGTCTTTTGTAAACATATTATCTCCTTGAATTGTTATATTATGTGAGCGTCAGAGCCGGTTATCCGCATATCTTTGCAGCGGTCTTGTAGTAGACCACGAAAGCGGTGATAAGCATAAGGACCTGAGCGATGCTGACATAGAAGTTGAATCCGAAAGTGATGGATATAACGTTGGTTATGGAGAAGGTAGACGGGTCTATCTTGAAGCCGCCGCCTTCACCGAGCCATGCAAGAGAGCCGTAAGCGTGATCGGCGATTATGCCGCCAAGGACCAGTGCGCACACTATCAATATAAACATATACCATGATTTTTTCATAATTAGTCTCCGATCTGCCGTAACAACGGCGAGTATTGTTCCTTATCCGATGCCCGATGAGCCGAAGCCGCCCTCTCCTCTCTCTGTATCGGAGAGTGTGTCGCTTACTTCGATATCGGGAAATAGTACCTTTGTTGGTATGAGCTGTGCTATACGCATACCGTGCTCCACAGTAAACGGAGCTTTACCGTTATTGATGAGGGGGATGAACCATTCTCCTCTGTAGTCGCTGTCCACAACGCCTACGCAGTTTGCAAGGGTCACGCCGAATTTTGTGGAGAGCCCCGAACGTGGATATATCAGCAGAGCCACATCATCACAGTCAGGCTCGGCGGTGATACCAACAGGGATCATTTTTATATCGCCTGGTTCAAGGGTAACAGGTTCGTCCAGACAGGCTGAGATATCCAGTCCTGCGCTGGCAGAAGTAGCCCTTGAGGGGATAATGGCGTTATCCTTCAGTTTCTTGAAAGTCAGCTTCATAGTTACCTCTTGTTAGTTATGAGTTGTAAGTGCTAAGATCGTTATCAGCTATCAGCGGATCTTACAACTGATCACTAATAACTAAAAACTTACTTTAAAGTATCCCACGATAGTACAGGCCACGGGTAATGTTTCCACGGGGCTTTATGCCTGAGAGAGCGTCCAGTGTCTGCTGAGCGTCCTCATCGTGCAGGATCACCAGTCCGCAGGAAATATTCTTCATTTCGTCCAGCCTGTCCTGCATATAGAGTATGTCGGTATTGAGTATCTCCTTGCTGTCCTTATTGCAGACCACAGGGAGCTGTCTGCCTGTTCTGTCGGTGAGGGTGCGTGTGCATCCTTCGCAGCTGCCTTTTTCGTTCAGGATCGGGCAGTTTCTCGTCACAGCTGCCCTTTTCATTCTGAATGGGGCAGTTTCTCGTCAGCATAAGGGGAAGTCTGCCGTATATCACTGCACCGAGGGGGAGATGAGTGCGTACCTTTGCAAGCTGTTCAAGGGTAGCTTCAAAGGAGAAAACGCAGTCTTCCAGTCCCAGACCGCAGAGGTATTCGGCGCTGTAGGAGTTGAAAACGTTGAGGGTAAAGCTTCCGTGAAGCTTCATGCCCAGCTTTCTGCCTATGGCTATGCTGTCGGGAGTATGGCAGTAAAGTCTCACGAATCCCAGAGACATAAGTTCTGTCAGCCTTGCAGTCAGTGCTTTTTCGTCCGTGATGAACCGTGGAGGGGAAAGTATGACTTTCTCCGCAGGGATATCG
>CADBAC010000034.1 GCA_902792495.1 Ruminococcus flavefaciens
AGCATCAGCAACTCTGCCGTACTGACCCTGAGCCTTCTCAAAAGCAGTATTAGCATCGTCACCAGCCTTGATGAAGTCCATCATCTTACCGAAGTTGATAAACTTGTAGCCGATGATCTCGTCGTCTTCGTTAAGAGCAAGACCTGTGATATAGCCGTCAGTGAGTTCGAGGTAACGTGGGCCCTTCTTGAGTGTACCGTATGTAGTACCGATCTGTGAACGGAGGCCCTTACCGAGGTCCTCAAGACCTGCACCGATAACGAGACCGCCCTCAGAGAATGCAGACTGTGAACGTCCGTAAACGATCTGGAGGAAGAGTTCTCTCATAGCTGTATTGATAGCGTCACAAACCAGGTCTGTGTTAAGAGCTTCGAGGATAGTTCTGCCGGGGAGGATCTCAGCAGCCATAGCAGCTGAATGAGTCATACCTGAACATCCGATAGTCTCAACGAGAGCTTCCTGGATAACGCCTTCCTTAACATTGAGGGTAAGCTTACAAGTACCCTGCTGAGGAGCACACCAACCGATACCGTGTGTGAATCCTGAGATATCCTTTATCTCCTTTGCCTTTACCCACTTAGCCTCCTCAGGGATGGGAGCAGCGCCGTGAGCAACGCCCTGAGCGATAGGGCACATTGTTTCAACTTCGTGCGAATAAATCATTATAAATACTCCTTTCGGTTTTAATACCGATCCGAAAAAAGAACGGATCAGTATAAGACAGTCGGATACCTGTCCTTGCATACTTTAACATTATACACTATTTTTCCGAATGAATCAAGCCAAACGGACAAAAGAGATGCTCCAAATGGTTAGGGGTCGCTAACTATATTAATCATAAAAAACTCATATCATACATTTGCAATTCATTAAGCAACTAAAAAGGTATGATTTTTGCTGTTAGTTAATTTTAACTGCTTGATATTTCTTCATAATTGACTTTTTATTTCATCGTGTTATAATTTTAGTGTGCAATTCGGCTGAGGTTGGAGAATAGTCTTCTTTTGTGCCGAATCGCAATAATTAATGGTTCCCGGATTTTAATACAATAGAAGGTGAAAAAATGTGCTGTTATGACGATTATGATGATGACTTCGACGACGATTTTGATGATGACTTCGACGATTACTTCGATGACGATTTTTATGATGATTTCGATGATGACTTCGACGACGATTTTGATGACTTCGATGATGATTTTGACGAAGATTTCCAAAAAGCGTTCGTATTATGTGAATCAAGCGAAGAAATCGGAAAATATGGAGAAGATTTAAACGAAGAACAGCTTTATTCTGCAAATTCTTTAGGTTATAGTGGTATTGCTTTAAGGAATATATATATTCCAACTCATAATAATGATATGACTGAAATAGATCATATTTATATCACTAAAAAAGGTATTTTTGTTATTGAAAGCAAAAATTATTCTGGATTAATTTTAGGAGATTCTTTACAGCAGGAATGGATACAATATTTAACAAGCCAAAAGCATCGTTTTTATAATCCGATTAAACAAAATGCTTCACATATTTTTTGGCTAAGAAAGCTGTTGAAATCAGATGTCCCTATGTTTTCATTAATAGTATTTTCCGAAAGATGTAAGTTACAAATAAAGAATACTTCAAATTCCTACGTTTTTAAAAGAGAGCAAATTTTAGATGTTATAAGTAAAATATGGAAACAATCAAAAGATGTTCTTTCAAGCGCTGAAATAGATAAAACAAACGCCGATTTAAACAAATACAAAATTAAAAGTGATGAAGCAAAAAAAGAACACATAAAAAGAATTGAACAAAGAAAAAGAATATGTCCTAATTGCGGTGCAAAGTTGATTATTCGCACTGCTAAAAGAGGATATAACATAGGACATAAGTTTTATGGATGTTCTAATTATCCGAATTGTAAATATACTAAGCCGATATAGTTCGTACTCATGATAACAGGGGCGGATGATATCCGCCCCTACATTTTGATATCTGACACCTGCATATCCGCAAACATACCCATTATACGAGGTGTGCTGAAGCATTTCTCTTCATAGAATGCATCGGCAAGTGCTTCGAGATTTTCCTCGCTGTACTCCACTTCCTTTGAGTAATTCTTCGCAGTTTCGGCAATATCCGCTCCACTGCCCTCGCATAGCACCAGATGTCCCACCATCCATGCGCTGACCGCCGCCAGCTTCACACGGGAAATTATCTCGCCGTCGAAAACTCCTTTCATAAAGAAGCGGAATATGCTGTAAACGGCTATCCTACGCAGATATACCTCATGTTCACGGAAGTATCCGCCCTCTGCCGCCATGCAGCGCTCAATGTATGGCCGCCAGTTCTCATCGATGGGCTCAAGGGATGCGTAAAACTCCATTATCGCCTGTATATCGGGAGTTTCCGCCTGTGTCGTCCTCTCCCATCCGGGAAGCGTGAAGTCGCCGTTGTCTATGCGGAATTGCAGTTCCTCGCCGAAATCCAGCATGGTACAGACAGCCTCGGGGAAGCTGTCGTTCTGCAAGTGCTTTATAATAGTATCACGGGCACTGAGAAGAATGTCATACAATTCGCTGTCACATTCATCGCAGTCCTCATCGGGTATCACGGTCTCGGTAAGCGTCATATCTTCGGAGAGTATCAGCTTCGCCGCCGCCTCACAGCATAGCCCCACGCCGCCCTCTTTCACATCCCCGAACCATTCATAGAACCGTGGATGGTCGGTGCATATCTGACAAAGGTGCGCCTCGCCCAGTTCGGTGTAGATATCGCAGAGATTGCGGCTGTTGAGAAAGGGGCAGCGTTCCCCTTCCGTCAGCACGAACGAACCGTCCTTTATGCTGTTTTTCAGCCTGTTACCGAAGCTTCCGTCCACCGATGAGTAGTAGTCCATAGTCTCGCTGTCGATATCTATCTCCCAGCCGATACAGCAGTTGTCGGAGCATTTGTCTGCGATACACCTGAATTCCCCGTAATATCCGGGAGTGCGGAATATCATCAGCATTTACCTCCGCTCATGCAGTAAATGATTATCGCCTGCTGAACGGTAAGCAGGTACTTTTTGAAGCCATAGCCCACGAAATACTCGCTGTCGATAACGTCTGCCGTTACCTCTTCCCCACGGAAAAACGGCGGACAGGGATTGAGGACTGCGCCCTTGTTTGCCTTCTTCATGGCTTCAAGAGTGACACGGCATTCGTCGTACTCATCAGCGATATATGCAGGAACCGAGTCGGTGCAGATTATATCTCTGCCCACCACGGCCTTGTCGATATCGTAGAAAACGGGAACTCCGTCCATTTCGCAGGCCTCACAGCAGCATTGTGCAAGGTCAAGCCCTAATACTTCTGCGGCTTCCTTCCATGAATGGCCTATATTTCCTGCTTTTCCGCAGAACAGGTACTTATCCTTTGTGAAGTCGTCACGTATTTTCGAGAGGGCGTAGAGGTCGCTGAGTATCTCGCAGGGATGGTTCGCATCGGTCATAGCGTTTATCACGGGATATTCGTGGTTTTCTGCGATTGAATCAAGCTTTGCGATGTCCTTATGGCGGATGACAACTGCGTCTGCCCAGTTTCCGAGGTAGCCGCTAACATCGACCAGCGCTTCCTTCTTGTCGAGAGTCTCAGGCGGAAAAAGAATTGTCTGTCCGCCGAGGAGGTACACTCCCTTTTCAAAGGTGACACGGGTGCGGATACTGCTTTCGGGGAAGAACATCACAACGGTCTTCCCGTTCAAGAAGTTTCTGAGATCTCCCTTTTCAAGTCTGTCGGCAATGCAGAAAATGCTGAAAATGTCGTCTTTTGTCAGGTCAGTAAGTCGGATAAAGTCTTTCATATGATCCACCTCTTCAAATATATTATGGCGCACAAAAAGTGCGCCATTATGGGCTGTTATAATATTATTTTTTCTCTTTCTTCTTATCGCTTTCCACTATCTTCTCATAGCTTTCCTCGGCTGCTTTTTCTTCGGCTTTCTTCTTAGCCTTCTTTGCACCACGGCCTGCGGACTTTCTGCTCTTTATCATGAGCACGACAGCAGCGGCTATCACAGCTATTACAAGTGCGATAACAACGATAATAAAGAGGATACTGCTGAGGTCACGTCCGACAACGGTATAATCGACCTTTGCCTTCTTTGCGTATTTATGAGCGGCTGAACCTCCGAATACTCCCATGCTGAAGCCTTCAAGGTCTATGACATCGCCTTTGTCGTTATAGGTCTTGCCGAATGCCTGCTCGCCTACGGTTGTAACAGTCTTAGGCACATTCACGCTTTTCAGCGAGTCACAGCCGATAAATGCCTTGTCGCCGATACTTCCCACACCTTCGGGGATGATAGCCTTTTCTGCTTTTACACAGTTGGCAAATGCCATTGCGCCTATAGAAGTAACGGTCGTGGGTATCTCAATGGAAGTAAGTCCCTCATCAAAGGCAAATGCCCATTCTCCTATGGACGAAAGTCCCTGTGGAAGGTCTGCCTTTTTCAGATTGAAGCAGTACGCAAATGCGCAGTCTTCTATGACAGTGGTCTTATCGGGAACAAAGAGATTCTCTATCATGCGGCATCCCGAAAATGCGCCTGATTTTATGGTCGTAACGGTATCAGGAATGTACAGGTCGCCTTCAATGTCGGCAAGTCCACGGTATATCACAGCTTTTTTGCTGTCCATAAGCATACCGTCCTCAACTACGTATGAATCGTTGGCAGAAGCGTCTATCTCCCTGATGGAGTACCATTCCTCAAATGCAAGTTCACCGATATTTTTCAGTGAAGCAGGGATGCGGAAGGACTCAAGGCTTGTACACTCATAGAAAGCGCCGCTGCCTATGGATGTTACTGTATCGGGTATCTCCACCGATCTCAGATGATCGCACATATTGAAAGTATATGCAGGTATCTCAGTGAGGGTCTTGGGCAGAGTTATCGACTCAAGGAGACTGCATCCCATAAATGCGTGTTCACCGAGATGTTCGAGTCTTTCGGGAAGAATGACCTCTTTGAGGGAGGTGCAGTTGAAAAATGCGTTATCACCGATAGATTTTACGGAATCGGGAATATCAAGACTGGAAATAGCATTGCAGTTTGCAAAGGCATTGTCGCCTATGGCATTTATGGTAACACCGTTTCTTGAAGCAGGTATTTCGGTAACTATCGAAGCCGTACACCTCTTGATGGTGTAGCATCCGTCAATAAGGTCATATTCAAAAGCACCGTCAGAGAGGACTTCCTCCGCACTCTGTAGTCCCTCAGCGCCTGCGGGGAACACAGAAACAGCGGAGAACGCAGTTATAACAGCTGCGGCAGCAGAGAGGAGTTTATTCAGCTTCATCGTCTTTTTCCTCCTCTGTCTTTTCTGTTTCGGGCTTTTCCTTTTTAGCCTTTATCTTTTCGGCAACATTTTCCTTTATCTTTTCAAGCTTCTGTTCTTCCTTCTTTTTCTTGTGCTTCTTCGCAGCGGCAACAGCAATGATAAGAACTATCAGAGCGGCAAGAAGTACGCCCATTACAATAAGGAATATCTTTGATACGTTGTGTTCGCCTATTTCTATAGTTCCTGGAACTACCTTTATACCGTAGTCCTTGGCATACTGATAAGGGATAGTGTCCTTGTCTGCGTAGACCTTGAAGCCTTCGATAAGGGCATCTGTCGGTTCTTTGTCCTGTGCGTCCTCGTCCATGAGATTTATCTCATCGTCATAGAAGAATCCGAAGGAATATGTACCGATCTTTTCGATCTTGTCGTAGAATCTGAGACTTTTCAGCTTCATGCACTCATAGAAAGCGTCAGCGCCGAGTATCCTGAGATTTTTCGACATCTTTACCTTGCGGAGGGCTTTGCAGTTTTCAAAGCCGTAAACACCTATCTCCTCAACATTTGAAAGGTCGATCTCCTCAAGGTAATTATTGTATGCGAAAGCGGAATTTGCTATTTCCTTTACAGAATCGGGTATCTTGAAAGTCGTTCTCGGATTTGAAGCAGGATATGCAAGCAGAGTTGTCATTTCCTTATCGTAAAGCACACCGTCCACCGAGCAGAAACTTCCGTCGCCGCCCTCTGTAACGTTTATCTCTGTGAGCATATTGTAAGAGATGAAAGGCTCGCTGTCGTTGACATTCTTACAGTTGCCCGAAAGAGTTATGCTTGTCAGTGCAGGACAGCTTTCAAATATGGAAGCTTCAAGAACCTCCGCACCGCCAAGGTCAGCCTTTGTAAGCATTGGACAATCACCGAAAGCGGCTTCACCGACAGTCTTTACACTCTGCGGAAGAACTATGGAAGTGAGATACTGACAGCTGTAGAATGCGCCCTTTCTTATCTCTGTGACAGTCTCGGGAAGCTTTATCACAGCTGATGAGCAGTTAGTGAAAGCTGTTGTATAAACGGAAGTAACATTGCATCCGCCCAGTTTTTCGGGAACTATGAGTTCGGGATCTGCGGAGCTGCAATTTGTGATAACTGCATTTCCGTCAACTATAGCGTACTCTATATCGCCCTCATAGAACTTTTCAAGATCTTTTATCTCCTGACTTTCTGCGAAATTCTCGGGAGTCATGAAAGCGAAATTGTTCTTATAGTTGAAGTCCTCATCAGAATCGGTACAGTAAGCAGAAGCCGCAGAGTCTGACTTGCCGACAACAACGAAACCGTCAACAGGTGTTTCGTTGCCCTCGTCGTCAACTTCGTAGCCGAAAGCGGAATATCCGATATTCTGTACTGATGAAGGAATTATGATATGTGTAAGGCCTGTATTCACGAAAGCTGACTGTTCAACGGAGAGAAGTCCTTCGGGAAGCTCTATATCTTCAAGCGCCTTACAGTTTGAGAAAGAACCGCCGCCGATCGTATCCAGAGAATCAGGAAGCTTTACTTCGCTCAGCGCAGTACAGCCTGCAAATGCAAAATCGCCTATATCCGTAAGCGCAGTCTTGCTCAGGTCAGCTGATTTAAGCGACTCATTGCTGTTGAATGAGTGGCGGCCTATGGTCTCAAGTGATGAAGGGAATTTTATGCTTTTCAGTTCAGTCATTGCCACAGCAGAAGTGCCTATGGTCTTTACTTTGCTGTCGATAGTGAAGCTGTCGCCTTTTTTGGCGGAAGGATAGCATATAAGAGTGGTCTTGTCCTTGGAATATAGAACGCCGTCCTCAGATACGTAGTCCTTGTTTCCGCTGTCAACAGTGATCTCCTGAAGCTTTGTACAGAAGATGAAAGGATTCTCAGCGGAGATATACTCTATGCTTGCGGGGAGAGAAATAGTCTCGATAGGACAGTTATCGTGGTCCTTGCCGAAAGCGTACTCACCGATGTCGGTAACTTTTTTGCCGTCGATGGTATCAGGCACGGTAATAGCGGTATCAGTGCCCGACCAGAACATGATACATACATTTCCGTCATCCATAACGGAGTAGGAGAAATCGCCTGAAACGGGGTATGAAGCGAGAAGGTCTTCTTCGCTTTCGTATTCATTTCCGTCCTCATCAACATATGACTGTTCAGAGTCGCCCCAGCCTTCGTAGGCCGTTTCGGCACGGACTATCGGAGCGGCAGGTATACAGGCTGAAGCACACAAAAGCAGGCTCAGCATGAACGCCGCAGTTTTTCTTGGTTTTATCATAGTTTTCCCTCTCAATCTGAACGGGCACAGCCCGATATAGTCTATTAATGTAATTATACCATAATTGCTGCTTTATTGCAATGAATTTCACGCATTTTTCACTACGGTTGCATTTACTTTTTATTTAGCGGCGGCGCAACCACGATCCGCTCGTAAGCTCGAAAGAAATATGTAGGGGCCGCCTTTGGCGGTCCTTGCCGCTGAGCGAGCGGCGGCGCAATCACGATTCGCTTGCTACGCTCGCTTACCTTTGTAAGGGCGATGAGTTTCAGGTCGCTCGTCGGCTTGCGTAGGTTGTTCGGGTTTCTGTTAACGTGAATGTAGGGGCGCATTCCGTGCGCCCTCGTTCTTCCGTTTCGGTGCGATTGGAACTGTGGGAGCCCGAGGGCGGGCTCCCCTACAAAGATTTGTTTCTGTAGGGGCGCATTCCGTGCGCCCT
>CADBAC010000035.1 GCA_902792495.1 Ruminococcus flavefaciens
ATGAGCGTGCTGATCTGGTGCTCCATCAAGAACGGCATGGATACCGGATTCCAGTTGCCGCTGGGTGCGATGCTGATCGCTGTGCTGTCGGTGTTCATTGTGGTGTTCGTGACGATGCTGTATGCGATGAGCAGGATCCGGCGTGAAAACCCGATGGATGCGCTCAAAGCACAATAAATGACAATTCCCCGCAGGTACCGGTTGGGTGCCTGTGGGGAATTTCTGTCAGATGGCGCCCTTGTAGAAATGCATCACGAACCGGGCGCCGCCTTCGGGGGCGTTTTCGGCTTTGAGGGTTCCGCTTTGTTCGGTGACGATACGCCTTGCAAGCGCAAGTCCGATGCCGAATCCGTTTTTCGTGTACTCGGAAGAACGATAGAAACGCTCAAATATATGCGGCAGTTCCTTTTCGGGGATGCCCTCTCCCGTGTCAGCAATTGTGATATTGGATGAAATATTGCTGCCATTTGCCGTCACAGTGACCGTACCGCCTTGTGGCGTATGCTCGATCGCATTTTTCAGCAGGTTCACGATTGCTTCTGAGGTATAATGCAGGTTGCCGATAAACTCCGGCTCTCCGTTGATCTCTGTCCTGATCTCCACGCTTTTCAGTTCAGCAGTAACAGACACGGTTTCTATTGATTGCGCGATCAGCTCACGGCAGGAAACCGTGTTCTTTGCGAATTTTACCGCATCCGCTTCGATGCGTGAAAGGCTCAGCATCGTTTCGATCAGCCATTTCATGCGTGCAAGCAGTTCATACAGATCACGCAGATACTCCATACGTTCCTTTTCCGTCAGTTCAGGATCGTTCATCAGACCGAGTATCATCATCACTGAGGTAAGCGGTGTCCGAAGTTGGTGAGAGATATCCTCCATTGCTTCTTTTGCGAACTGCTTTTCTGTCAGAAGCGCTGAATTCTGCTCACGAAGACGTATGGTCATTTTATGTATTTCCGCAGAAAGGACACTCAGCTCACCCTCATTGTATTCATCAAATGAAATGAGATCATCGCTTCGCAGGATACGGTCAATGTCATCACAAAGCTCTATGACTTTATCCCGCCTCTGACAGAACAGCAGTTCATAGAACACAAAAAATACTGCTGAAACTATAAGCACTGTCACTGCGCAGCGGATACTGAAAAACAGGCTGGGGACCGCCAAAGCAGCGGTCAGAAGAACGTGAATGAGCCTGCGCTTTTTGTCTATCATTCGTCCACCGCCTTGTAGCCGAGTCCTCTGACTGTAACAATAATACGGGGATTTTGTGGATCGTCCTCGATTTTTTCACGCAGACGACGGATATAGACACTCAGCGTATTATCCGATACAAATTCTTTCGTCAGCGACCACAGTTCCTCTGCGAGTCTGTCACGGGAAAGAAGCTGATTTTTATTTGAAAAGAACACCAGCAGCAGGCGGTATTCCAGCGCCGACAGCATCATCTCCGCACCGTTTTTGTACACGATACCTTTTATGGGGTCAATGGTTATATGACCGCATTGCAGGATCCGCGACATTTTCTGATATCTCCGCATGACATTTTTCATACGGGCAAGAAGCTCTCTTGTGCCAAAAGGCTTGCCGATGTAATCGTCTGCACCGATCTCGAATCCTGCGACTGTGCAGGCTTCGTCTGCGGATGCCGTTATGAAAATGACGGGAGTATCGTTCTGTGCCTTGATAGCTGCACAGACTGAGTATCCGTTGCCGTCTTTAAGCGAAATATCAAGCAGTACGCAGTCGTAAGCATTTTTCTCAAACAAGCGCAGAGCGTCCTTTTGTCCGTTTGCATAGTCCGTCTGATAGCCCTCGGAATTGAGAAAGCGCAGCAGAAATTTTGCAAGCTGTTCATCGTCCTCAATAAGCAGTATTTTAGGCATTGCCGTCACCTCCTGTTCATGTTAAGGCAACACCGCACAAAGCCCGCCTGACGGCTTTGCACTGAATCTGCGGACATATTTTCCGTCATCTTGCACAGAAATTCCTTGACATACGATAGTATTCTATACAATCTGACGAAAAAATCTGTCGGCGCATCTTCAGCACAAGCTTTGTGCGGTGTTGCCTTAATATTATATCATTTTACTCTAATTAATGCAAGCGGACGGAATCAGAACCGTCCGCTTTGTGTTATTCTTCTGTCTCTGCAAGGAAGTCAAGTATATGATCTGCGACCTGCTGAGGTTTCTGTAAATAGAAGAAACCGTGATCTCCGCCTATGTTTACAATTCTGCAATTGCCGACGCAGTCAGCAAAATAACTGTCATCTTCGGATAATCTCTGATAATACCATTTCATTCTTTTCCATTCTGATTTTGCAGCGGTTTCGGGATCAAATGCCGGTTTCTTGCCTTCTGCTTTGTAATCTGCTATTACGAAATTATGAAACTCAATGAGATCCTCCACGCAGGTTGGAATGTTGGAAAAGTATATTTTAGGTGTATCGGTTGGTTTAACAGTTGTCATAAGCTCACGTTCCGCATTATCCATATTCAGATATTCGGACGATACCGCAGCAGTTACCGAACGTTTATCGCAGCACTCTATAAGGGCTTTCTCCTCTTCTGAGATAATTGCTGCTCCCGGAGAGACATCGTCTGTTTCTTCGTGAGGGAAAAGTCTGTTAAGTCCCAGCCATGTAATCAGGAACATTCTGCGTTTTTCCTTTTTTGCTTCTTTAATTGACGGATAATCGGAAAGTAAACCAATTTCGGACCAGTATTCATTTTTGGGGATAGACGTACCGCTGAGAAAGATGATCGATTCGACCTCTTCGGGATACATCTCCTCCCACATCATAGCATAATAGCCGCCGTAGGAATGTCCCATAAGCACATAAGGCGCTTCAAATCCGGCATTTTTCAGTCCTGTGCGGTAGTCCTCGACAACCTGCCTGAGAGTCTGCTTTTTCAGCGAATCATCACTGAAACCGTAACCTGCACGGTCAGGGTAGACGATGGTATTTTCCTTGCCCAGCAGTTCATTGAGCTTTGTAGTCTCAACAGGAAATGCATAGTTGGGAAAACCCGCAAGTCCGACAATGGTATGCTTTCCGTTTTCTTTGCCTGTGTGATAGACGTTCATTTTGAACCCGTTTGATTCCACAAGGTTCAGATAGCCTGCTTTAGCGTATTCTTTTCTGTCGTTTCTGTAGGAGATCACACTGTATGTGTGAAGTCCTGCAATGATAAGGACTAAAGCTCCCACAACAGCTATGACGCTGTTTCTGAGAATGTGTGACTCCTTTTCATCGGGCTTCATGTCCGTACCTCTTATCTGGTCGGAGAGACTGTCTGTATTCTGCATCCTGAGCATAACGAATGAGGTAATACATCCGGCTGCAAATGCCGCAAGGGAAGCAGCACCGATACGGACAAATGGCGTTATGTGGTCTATCTTTATCAGTTCCATCAGCATTTTTCTTGTCTCTTTGCTTTCATCTACGAAGGATTTTTGCAGCAGGGTGCGAAGTATCGTTTCTGTGCCGAATGTAAGTAAAGCGCATATTAAAGCCGATATGAATGTTGCCGCAGCTATGAATTGCAGACACTCTATGACAGCCATGCGTCTGAGCTGCTTATCTGTCATTCCCACACACTGAAGCGACGCAAATTCGGCTCTGCGGTTTGCTATACCTGTGGAAATTATGTTCATAAGGTTGATGAGTGCCATAAGTGCGATCATCACATTCAGTATAAGAACGCCTGTTTTTATGGCTGAAATGACATTGTGAGTTATCCACTTCGTTTTATAGCCGTCTACGGTGATTTCGACATCATCTATATGCTCGTTGAAAAAATCGATGATCTTCTTGTAATTCTGAGCATTGTAACCGCCTTCATTGACAGCTGAGAAAAAGCAGACTGCGTCCTCGTCGAAATTGGAGTAGTAATCATCTTTTACAGCGTTGTATGTATCGATAGCACCTACAAGCTGTCCGTTGACCATTAATCCTGTTTTGCCTTTGAGCTTTCCTATGATATCAAAAGTGTGTTCCTTATTTTCAACCTCGGAAGCTCTATAGAGATCGATCCAGTCCATGTTTTCTGTTATCTTGTCTTTATCAATATTTCTGTACTTTGTGGCTATCTGTACTGAATTATTGTTTATTTCGGATTCTATGGCCTTGTAATATGAACTTGAAGTATTAAGGATATATCCGCCTGTTTCTGCGAGTTCCTCATAGCTTACCTCCGGATCATCGCCGAATAACCGCTCATAATACTCTTTATTTACGTAATCAGTATAAAAAGTCTGCGACGAATCGGAAACATACACATCTTTCGATACGATTATTCCTATATCTTTGAATAATCCGCTTTCGGCGATCTCTTTTAAGCTATCTTCGTATGAAGTGCCTTTGTAATTGTGACTGATAAGATCCGCTGAAAAATCGCTTTCCATCAGATTGAAGTTGATGAAATTCGTTATGCTGTGTTCGACTGATACTGTAAGAGTTGAGAACAGCGCAAACAGTGTGATCGAAACGGTCAGCGTCAGAACTGTGATGACAAAGCGCTTTTTCTGGCGCCTTGCATTTCGTGAAGCGATACTTCCCGATACACCGAAAAGCAGTCCCGACAAAGTGTGAAGCTTTACCTTTTTTACGTTGTTTTCACGTGCGGTTATAGCCTCCATGGGAGATTTGCGGATAACCCTCATTCCCACTCCGTAAGCCGAAAGGAATACCCATACCACACCCACAACAGCCGCAACAAGAAGCATGAGCGGTTCAATACTGAATGGGAGAGCTGTTATTGTATTTGCCATTCCATGAAAAATATTGGTAAGCCCTGCATTCAGTATCAGATGATACATCGCATAGGCGAAAACGATACCTGAAACAAGTCCGAAAGGTATTGCAATTATGCATAGTTTCAATGCTTCGGATGTGATTATTTTCACTACCTGTTCGGGAGTTGCGCCTATGGATTGAAGCACTCCGTAATGCCGTTCCCTTTCCTTTGACGATATCTCAAATGCGGTGTCTATCACAAGTCTGAGAGCAAATGCCATGAATAATGCAACTATAAAGAAAATGCAGAATATCCTCAGCTTTGCAAGATGAGCATTGTCACCGATGGAATCGAGCATCATCAGCTTATCGTTCCACTCATATTTTTTGTCCTGGATAATTTTTTCAAACCCGTTTTTTATGGCGAGATTCTGAAGCCAGCCTTCTCTGTCGCCGATATCGTCTTTGAACATTACCGAAGCAGCTACCTTATCATCTTGCATAACATTAAGGATCAGCCTTTCGACATGAGGATCATTATGTATTGCTTCAGCCTGTTCTTCTGTAATTCCACTTACCAGGAGATGGTAAGGGGCTGAGCTGTAAGTAATATTTTTGTAGTTGTTGATGAAAACGCCGTATAAAACGAATACCATTGTTATTATTGCCACAGCCACAATAATACTGATAACAGTGAATGCAGATTGCCGTTTCTGTGACCTGATATATCGACCTGCAAGCAGTCTCTCAAATCTCATTGCCGCCGTCCTCCCTCAGTGAAGCATTGGTTTCATCGGAAATTATCCTGCCGTCGCTGAGTACGATTATCCTGTCGCACTGTTCGGCGATATTTTCATCGTGAGTGATGATCAGTATGGTTTGTTTCAGTTCACGGTTTGAGCGGCGGAAAAGCTCCATTATCTCGGCACTGTTTTTGCTGTCAAGATTGCCTGTGGGTTCATCTGCGAGAATCACCTGAGGCGAAGTGAAAAGCGCCCTGCCAATAGAAACCCTCTGCTGCTGACCGCCGGACATCTGCGACGGAAGATGATCTCTTCGCTCTTTCAGCCCCAGCATATCAATGATTTTTTCGAGATGCTCCTTATCGGGCTTTCTGCCGTCCATCATCATGGGGAGAGTGATATTCTCCTCCGCAGTAAGAACAGGTATCAGATTGTAGAACTGATATATAAGTCCTACCTGCCGTCTGCGGAAGATGGCGAGCTCCCTGTTATTCTGCTGAAAAACGTCCTGACCGTCAAGATATATCTTTCCCGAAGTTGGGCGGTCGACCGCACCGATCATGTGAAGGAGCGTGGATTTTCCCGAACCGCTCGCCCCGACGATAGCTACCATCTGTCCCCTTGGTACGCTGAATGACACACCGTCCACGGCTCTGACTTCATTCTCTCCTTTGCCGTATACTTTGCAAAGGTTTTCTACTTTCAATAATTCCATAACGATACCTCCCGTTCTTTTGACTTTATTATAGCACACTTATATGACAATATCATTATCCTAATCTTACAGTTTTGTCATCTTTGAATATTTTTTCAGATGGGATTTCTCGTCGTTAAGCCTGACCTGAATACTGTGTGTTCGCTTGGTTTTGTTGCTCATGCTTTCTGTTTCCCTTTCTGTTTCTGATTGCGGTGTCGTAGGGGAAGACTCCCCCACGGTGTGGGGGAGATATCCGCAGGACAGAGGGGGACGGGCGGTTCCGCCAGCCCTCTGACAAGCGGTGCGAATTGTGGGTTGCCGTTAGTGCGCCCACGATTTGCCGAGCTTGCGATTTGTGTTAGCCCCTGCGGGGCAATTTTGCATATGAGAACCTGTCCACATAGGGATTCACGCACGTCTTTTCGTCAAATTTTGCCGGTGACTGCGTTAAAAATCCTTGGAGGGCGACAGCCCGTCGGAGCTGTGGCTGAGAGTGCAGGACAAGAAGTCCACAAACAAGCACTGCCACACCAACAGAAAAGCCTATAATTCGTGGCTAATAGGTATCATGAAGTGCAGGAAATGTGGTCATTCCGTTCTCGTTGATATGCAGAAAAAGTCAGAGAAAAACGTGCGCAGGTATCTCCACGATAACGGCTGGCTCACCATTGACAGGTGCGTTGAGAGGAAGTATCGTATCAGGATCGATGATATCGAGGACAGCGTTGCGTTTATACGGCTATGTGTGCAAGAATAGAGCAGATCGAAATCGCCCATAAGCAAAAAGAAGCTCCCGACGCTGAAGCCGAGAGCATAAAGGCTGATATTCTGAAACTTGATAGTGAGATCAAATTCGACATTTGAATATGCCGATAAACAGGTAAATAACAAAGTTCGTAGGGTGCGCTCGTAGCTAACCCTTTTGAAAAAGGTTTTCCCTCAATAGACTCATGTAAAAACTTCTATAAGAGTACCGAGGTTAACGCTTCGGGGGTGTTTTTATGTGTATTCAAAGTTTTTTCAGCACCTCGTTGAATTCTCTGTACATATAGAGTGAACCCAGAGCAATAAGCGGTATATTGCGGCTTTTGGCGAAATCATACGCCGCTTTTACACCGTCTTCAAGCACTTCAAAGCTTTTGACGTTTATCTTCTTCTCTGCAAATACTCCTGCAAGAGTTGCGCTGTCAAGTGCTCTCGGATTGTCAGGTCTGACTGTGAAGACCTTCTCGGCATAACATCCGAGTATTTCCGAATAGAGTCTGTAGTCCTTATCGGCCATAACTCCTATCAGCATAGCCACTTTTTTTCTGCCGAAATAGCGCTCGATGCTCTCTGCGGCAAATCTTATTCCCTCGGGATTATGTGCGCCGTCAAATATAACATAAGGCTCTTTCCTCAGCACCTCAAATCTGCCGTGCCACTCTGTCTGTGCAAGACCTCGCCTGATGTCGCCGTAGTCTATGTTGTAGCCCTTTTTTATCAGCATTTCCGTACAGAAAAGCACGTTCAGCGCATTGTTCAGCTGATAGACTCCAAGAAGCGGAACTTTGTAAAGCTTCTCCTTGAAGTAGAACTCCATTCCCTCCAGGCTGAAACGTACTCTCGAAACCTCGGAATAATCCATGAATTTGAAAGGTACACCAACTTCACGCACTTTTTTGCTGACAACATCGAATGCCTCTGCGTCGTCGCCTCCGAAGAATACAGGACAGCCCGGCTTGATTATGCCTGCTTTATGCTCTGCTATCTCCGCAATGGTGTTTCCGAGGTATTTGCAGTGGTCGCTCTGAACGTTGGTTATGACCGAAAGAACAGGCTCGCTTATTACATTGGTAGCGTCTGTGTCTCCGCCCATTCCGCATTCGATCACGGCGATATCGCAGTTCTCACGCTTGAACAGTTCATAAGCGGCAGCTGCCATTATCTCGAATTCTGTGGGCTTTTCATCCATTTTTTCGCAGAATACCGCTATATCGCTTATCAGCTCCGCAAACTGCTCCTGAGAGATCTCATTGCCGTTGATACGATAGCTGTCAGTGATATCGGTTATGGCAGGCGAAGAAAATCCGCCTGTCTTATATCCTGCTTCACGCAGAACGGATGTCATCATCGCTCCGAAAGAGCCTTTTCCGTTAGTTCCTGTAACGTGTATCACTTTCAGTTTATCCTGCGGATCTCCCATAAGATGAAGAAGTTCCACTACACGCTCAAGACCGAGTATACTGCCCTTTGCAGAAGCAGCTTTCAGATATTCCTTTGCTTCATTATAAGTCATTTTCTCATCACCTTTTCAAGTTCCGCCTTAAAGGCTTTATTTCTGAGAAGGGTGTGAACAGCAATGGTCTCGACTATACCTATAATGATATAGATCGGCACTCTCCATGCTATCACTTTCATTGGTGTGTGGTAAACAGCCATAAGGCCAATTGACTTTACTATCATCGAACCTACAACATGAGCCGACATCACTGATGTGAGCAGCTTTGTGATTTCCTTTCCCTTTGCATAGGAACGGTAAAGCAGCCCCGGGAAAAATCCGATGCAGACCGCACCAAGTGTAATAAAGGGATTGATAGAGTAGCCCTTGAGGAAACATCCCACAATATCGGCGGATGCGCCTGTAACTGCTCCTGCTATGGGTCCGAAGAAAATACTCGCCATGATTATCGGCAGATTTTCAAAGCTTATGCGGATACTGTCCCCTATGGAGATGTTCACGAATTTGCCGAGAACAATGCTCATAGCCGCCAAAAGAGCGCAAAGAACCATTACCTTTGTGCTGCCGAAAATCCTGATCTCTGATCTTACTGTTGCTGTGCTGTTTGCTTTCATAACAAAAAACCTCCTTTTCCTCACTCATATGACAAGAAAAGAAGGTAGATTTCTCTTTTATATTGTCCTATGAAGCGGGATGCAAAATACGAACCGCAAGCCGAAGCTTTTCGTTTGACTGACAACTCCCCGTTCAGTCAACACTTAACGAACGTATTTTTACTCTTCAGTGAATAATACGCAGCATCTCTGCTGCACCTTCATTATACAACATACGTGCAGATTTGTCAATAGTGATATTTGTTGAAAAGGAGAAAGATTTTTCACCGTTCTGACATAGAGGAAAGACAGAAAGTGATGTTATGATTTTGAGGGCGGATGATATTCTCCCCTACGTATCTCGGTCACAACGGTGTTTATGACGGAGCGGCGAGGGCGCACACTGTGCGCCCCTACAGATGTGGCTCGTTTTAAATAAAGCAAGGACCGCCAAAGGCAGCCCCTACAGAAACAGATCTTTGTAGGGGAGCCCGCCCTCGGGCTCCCACAGATCCCATCGCACCTAAATGGAACGCCGAGGGCGGCGTTCCCTACATATTGCGGTCACAACAAGCATTTATGGTGGAGTGACAAGGGCGCTCGGAAAGCGCCCATACAAATTTGAACATTGCCAATAAAGAAAGGACGGCGATTGTGACGGTGTTCCGAGGGCGCACACTGTGCGCCCCTACAAAAAGCTGCATCAACCTAAATAAACAAGAAGTGCCAACGAGCGAAAGCAGAGTATGCGAAACGTACAGAGTAAGCGAGCGCAGCAAGCGAATCGTGAAAAGCGCCGCCGCTCGCTCAGCGGCCGAATCGTGAAATGGGGTCAAGCTGCCGTCAGCTTGGGGGTTGACATTTGGGGAAATTTACGCTATAATAGAAAATATTATACATGGAGGTGAAAGCTTAAATGGAAGGTGCCCCCGACGGCAGTAACCCTTACAGTTGCAATGTTTTACGTTCAATGAACGCTGAATATATAAATATAAGGCACGGTCTGCATCGAAATTTATTCGATTTTACTACCGTAACTATAATGGAGGAATAAGGAATGACAGGGCAGATAATTCTGCAATTGATACTGATCGCCCTCACCGCTTTGTTTACCTGCGCCGAGATATCTGTGATATCTCTCAGCGACTCAAAGCTGGAAAAACTTGCGGCAGGCGGCAGTAAAAAAGCGAAAAGGCTGAAAAAACTCACAGACAAGCCCGACCGCTTTCTCTCGGCTATACGGACAGCCGTTACTCTCTCAGGATTCTTAGGAGCAGCTTTTGCGGCAAAAAGCTTCTCCCGTCCGCTTACAGATCTGATAATGGGGAGCGGACTGAACATACCAAAGTCCGTCGTAAGTGCGGTATGTGTGATCCTTCTCACACTGGTTATCGCCTATTTTACACTGGTTTTCGGCATGATCATCCCGAAGAAGACCGCTCACAGATCTCCCGAAAAAACCGCTCTCGCCCTCAGCGGACTCATAAGCTTTATCTCGGCTTTCTTTGCGCCTTTCGTGGCCATCACCAACGCTTCGGCAAACGGTATCCTCCGTCTTTTCGGCATTGATCCCGACAGCGGCGCTGAGACTGT
>CADBAC010000036.1 GCA_902792495.1 Ruminococcus flavefaciens
AGCGGATTATCAGCTTGACCGTCTGCTGAAGATGGGTGCTGGGAGCGATACGCAGTTTGCAAATAATGTATGCAGGATAATTCTGAACGGGCTTCCCGTGAAAGTAAAGCCGGAAGGTGCTTGCAGTACCTTTGTTGCGGCAACATCCGATGGTCACAAACTGTTCGCACGCAATTTTGATTACAAAAGCAGTATGGCGATGTTGATAAAGGCAGTTCCAAAGAAAGGGTACAAATCGATCGCATTATCAAATCTGGGACACATCGGATTTGATGAAAGACATCTGCCCGAAAAAGGTATTATTAGCAGATTCAGAACTCTTGCTTCGGTATATTCACCTCTTGACGGTATGAATGAGAAGGGCTTTGCAGTGGCAGTAAATACAGCGGTGGAACAAGTCACTCGACAGGATAGAGGAAAAATGCCCGTCATGACAACACTTGCGATAAGGTTACTGCTTGACCGTGCGGCAAATGTTGAGGAAGCTGTCGGTATTCTTGACAGCATAGATATGCGATCAAGCGGTAAGATCGGTTACCATTTTCAATTGGCTGACCGAAGCGGTGATTCTGCGATAGTAGAGTATATTGATAACAAAATGGTCGTCATACAGAAAAAGCCGGAGGATATCAGCTTTTGTCTTACGAATTTTACGATGTCAACAGAGGAGCAAAACGGTACTGGCAAGGAACGCTTTGCGATCATGAAGGAACGCCTGAATGAAAAGAGTTCAATAATGACAAACAATGAGGCTATGGAGCTTCTAAAAACGGCGCAGATGGACGGACATAAATACTATGAGCCGGGGCATATGTACTATGACAGTATAACGCAGTGGTCGGTGGTATATGATCTGAGCAAATGTACGGCAGCTGTTACGATAAAATCTGATTTTGAAAAGACCTATGATTTCAACATTTTGTAGAGGATGAGCATAATGAATATCATATCGCAGATAGATTTGAAAAAGCACATTTTATATTCTCCTCTGATGGAGAAGGTCATCAAAAAGCATCTTGAAGAAAAATATCATGGAGATGATATTGAAAAGATGTGGGAGAAGGTACAGCTTCAATATGCAGTTTTTCTGAAAGATCTGCCCTATCTCGGTGGTAAGAAAAACACACATAACGGAACAGGAGGTACATATGACTGTATCATGCTATTCGCCTATTATGAAGCACTGGAGCATACACCAGATATAAACGAACTGTATGAAATGAACTGTGAAGTTTTTCTAACAGGCTTCAAAAGCCTTGAAAAAATAGCAAATGCCAATAAATCGTTTGTAAGACGTGTGCTTCACACGGCATTTAGCGCAACTGCAAGATCGAAATACAACTGCGATCCAAAGCAACCTACCGGCTATATCATGAAAGTCGAACCTTACGATAAGAAGATCGGACCGAAGTATATCTTTGAACGCTGCCCTATTGCGGAATTTGCAAAAGCTCACGGGTATCTTGACATCATGCCAGCCTTCTGCAACAGCGATTATCCTGCAATGGAAATGATACACGGTCATTTGATACGCAAGCACACCTGTGCAAATTCTGACATATGCGACTACTGGATTGTTGGCGATGAGTCGGAAGCCGCAAAAGAACACCCTAAAAAGATAGATGACAAAGGGTATTGGTATAATGATTGATCTGTGTATCAGAAATAGCCAAGATTGATACATGAAAGGTAATATTGATATGAAAGTCAAGTGATCATAAAAATTACAGGCAGAATCATTCTGGTGATACTTATAGGTGCAAAACAACTCAGGATCAAAGGAGTTCTGAAAGGTCTTGATAACTTCTATATGGCAGGACAATGGATAATAAGTCCCGGCGGACTTCATATCGCTACTGTTTCAGGGAAATTCGCAATACATAAAATATTGAAAAAAGGAGAAAAGAAGTATTGAAATCTGATAAGAATAGGAGGTGCCGTCATGAAAGGGATTTCAGTCATCATTCCAGCACATAATGAAGAAAGGTATGTTGCAAGGTGTATCCGTTCCGTAAAAGCGGCCGCAAAGTATTACAGCGGTAATGTAGAAATTATTGTAGTATGCAACCGCTGTACCGACAGGACTGCGGAGATAGCCGGAAAATGCGGTGCAAAGGTCATTTCCAACGGAGACAGGTGTATTGCCAAGGTCAGAAATGCAGGGATCTTTAATGCGGACGGCGATATTATTGTGACGATAGACTGCGATAACCGTATGACGAAAGGAACGCTGAAAGAGATCGCTTTTCTGCTCCGAACAGGCAAATATATCGGCGGCGGTGCGCCTATCCGTTTTGAACGGTACTCTTTCCCGCTGTATCTGAATGATCTGCTGTGCAGAGTGTCTTTTGCAGTCACGGGACTGTATTGCGGTATATTCTGGGCTGATAAATCGGCATTTCAGGCGGTAGGCGGATTTGTGGAAAAGAAAGCAATGGAGGACGCTGCAACTGCAAAAGCACTGAAAGCATACGGCAGGCGGCAAGGCAAGAAATACGGTGTTCTTCGGAAAAATGTACTTATCAATTCCACAAGGAAATACGATGATATGGGCGACTGGCTTTATCTGAAGCTGATGCTGTGCAATATCGGCACATTTATCAAAGCAGCTCTCGGTGACAGGAGTGGGCTTGATAAAATGCTCGATAAGCTGTTTTATGATTACAATGATTAGATAGGAGAAATATGTTGATGTTCAAAAAAATGATAACAAGAGCCTTAGCAGTAACTCTTGCGCTGCCTATACTGATCGCAGCACCGCTTCGGGCATCTGCTGCGGATACCGTCTTGGATAATACGGAGTGGAATGCTTTTGTAGAGGAAAAAATAGAGAAAGACGATCCGCCTGGACTCGCCGTTACTCTGGTGAATGGCTCTGAGGTCAGCTATAAAAACTGGGGTTATGCAAATATAGATGAGCAAACTCCCGTAACTGAGGATACGGTTTTGGGTATTGCATCATGCTCGAAGGCGTTTACTGCGCTGTCGATATATCTTTTGCAGGAGGAAGGAAAACTCTCCATCGAGGACAACGTATCAGACTATCTGCCGTGGTGGAACGTCACTTGGAACGGACAGCCGCAGGATACAAAGATCTGGCAGCTTTTGGAGCATTGTTCCGGTATCCCCAATTCAACTATGATGCAGTATCCGGTCAGTGATAGTTCCCCTTCCAATGAGGAGATAGCGCATATCGCTGAAAATATTGAACTTGTATATGAGCCGGGAACACAATTTCAGTATTGCAATCTCGGATATGACATTCTCGCATATATCACAGAAACCGTCAGCGGTGTGCCGTTTGAGGAATACGTCACGAATGAAATTCTACAGCCGATCGGAATGACGCACAGCGGCTATCATATCCCGACAACACAAGGCTACCGCTGGTTATTCCGGAGACTTCTTCCGTATGATGAGCCGGAGTCTGTACTGACTTCCGGTGACGGTGGGCTGCGCTCGACCCCGAAAGATATGTCACTCTGGATAGAAGCGCAGCTCGGACATCTGGAACTGCCTGAAAAACTGAAAAGTGCGATTACTGCATCACAGGAAACACCAGAGGCATACAAAATCGACATGGGGAACAGTATGGTGCAGTACAACGGCTGGCTGTGTTATGACGGTTATCGTTATCACACTGGTACGAATGCGAATTTCAGCTCCCTCATTCTCGTGGATAAAGAGCGGGACATCGGTATTTTCTCTGTTTCAAATATCTGGACATATACAGCGGATTATGCAGGCAACTCACTGTATCAAACTGTGAAAGGCGAACAGATCAATAGGCAGCAGTTTGAACTATTAGACCCCTGCTCGACTGTGGATAAGGTATCAACCTATATCACGGTCACAGGTATTATTGGGATCCTTCTGGTCATTGTACTGATGTTTACACAGAAAAAGCGCCTTGCCAAGAAGCAGATTATCCTTAAAAAAGAGAAGAAAAGGCTCTGCATACGCTGCTGCGTCCTGATCCCGCTGCTTGTATTGACTCCTCTGCTTCCCAAAATAGTAGTCAGCATCGCAGGTTACGGCTTTGCAAGCTACAAAATGATCGGAGTGTGGTTTCCGTATTCTTTTCTAATTGCATTTGCCGTACTGAGTGTTATGGTTCTTTTAATGATTATTACAAGCGTTACCAGATATTTTGCGGCTAAAAGTATAAATTGCCCGTAGTCTAATGGCGCACCTATAATCAGTTCCGCACAAGTCCATATCGAAATTATGGCGCGCGCCACAATAACAGCGCACCTTATTAGAACTGAATAACACACAAAGACCTGAGATCAGCTTACAAGCATTTCTCAGGTCTTTTCTTTTCAGACGGTTAGTCTTCCGCTCCGCAGATTCGGACGGCTGTACAAAGCTTTGGCATTCCTTGGCGAGCTGCTGCTTGAAAAAGCGATAGATTGGTGATTGAACGGTGAATAATAGGTGAATACTATTGACCTGTGAATAATTATATGTTATAATTCATATGAATATATAATATAGAATATTCACAGAAAGGAGCTTGTTATTAAATGGCGGTTGGGTTTACCGATGAGCAGAAGACGAATATCAGGGCAAAGCTGTTGACTGTTGGCAGCGATCTCGCAGGTTCGGTCGGTTTTAAGAATATGACGGTAGCTCAGATCGCAAAAGCGGCGGGCATTGCAACCGGAACATTCTATCATTTTTATAAATCAAAGGAGGAGTTTGCTGTTGCTCTGATGCGTGACATAGAAGAAAAATCATTCAGTATGCTTCTTACACGTATGATGAACAGCGAAAATATTACGTTAGAAGAATTCTTAAAGTGTTATCGGGACCTTTTCCGCCCTGAGAATAATTTTCTGCTCCGATTGAAGCTGAACGACTGGGTATGGCTGAAAACACATATATCTGACGGTTCATACTTTGAAAACAAAGGCGATCTTGAACGTATCAAGGGTATTATCCCCTATATTACGGGAGTGCGCAAAAATTTTGATTTGGGTGTTGTCATCAATCTCATAAAAAGCGTATATTCAATCTATCAGAATCGTGAGAGCTTTTTTGAGGGATCACTGGATACCACTATTGACCTCATTTTTGAAACGCTGTATAACTATGTAAAGGAATGATATTATGAACTACCATGACGAGATCGAAAAATTCTTAAAAAAATATACGTACAGACAAATAAAAGTAGGCAAGGCTGTTTTTCGTTATGTGATCGCAGGAGATGAAAGCAAACCTTGTGTAGTGTTTCTCAACGGCGGAATGAACTGCTCCGAAATGTGGTTCAAATACGTTGAAAAGATGTCGGTTCCATACAGAACGCTGATATTCGATTATCCGCAGGAGTTCAAGACCTGCGATGAAACCGCAGAAGCTATTATGCTTTTCCTGAAGCAGCTTGGCATCAGCAAGGCTTTCTTTGCAGGTGCAAGCTTCGGTGGACTGATGGCGCAGATCATAGCCCGAAAGCACCCCGAAATAGTTACAGGGCTTGGACTGTTCTCAACAGCCGGACTGGATAAAAGAACAATCAGCAATTCCAAAAAGAAATATATGCTTCTTCCGGTATTGGTCTGGTATATGAAGCACTGCAATTACGAAAAGCTCAAAGGTAAGGTAACAGACCGCAGCCTTAAAAGTTACGCTAAAGACGAAACACCACAGGATACGCTCTATCTCAGGCAGATGTTTGAATATATGTTCAAAGACTATACCAGAGAAAAGGATATCCATATCACAAGCATGATGGCAGGACTTAAAAAGCTTCCCCCGTGTGAAAGAAAGCATTTTACATCGTTTGGAAATAAGGTATTGCTGATATTCCCAGAAAAGGATTTCTTCTCGACAGACGAACAAGCCTCGTTAAAATACTTGTTTCCGCAAGCAAAGGTGGAATACATAAAGAACGGTCACTTTGGGACGGTGCTTGAATGCGATAAATACATCGGACTTATGAATGAGATAATTGATGAACAGCCGCTGTGCTTGGACATATGAATAGGAGTACAAAACATGAATAAAACTCTCATAACATTGATGCTGAGGTTGATGTCTTAATATCCGTTCGGCAGACTATCAGGCTGTGGTATGCTCGGTGATATGGTGGGTAATCTCATATTCCCTGACACGGCGGTAAAAGGTGTTTGCCGACAAGCCCATTCTCCGCATAAAGTCCCTGCCTGTGATCTGCTTGGCTCTCCATTCCCCATAGAGTTGCCCGAACCTCGTCCAGTCGGTAGGGAGAGGTTTCCGTCCCGTGTACTTGCCCTGAGCCTTAGCGATCTCGATGCCCTCACGCTGTCGCTGTTTGAGCTGCTCACGCTCCAACTGTGAGAGGGCAGCACCTACGGTCCGGTGCAAATTGCCCGTATCTTAACAGAACAGGGTATCCCTACGCCTACCGCCTATGCT
Source organism: Ruminococcus flavefaciens (assembly GCA_902792495.1). Taxonomy (GTDB): domain Bacteria; phylum Bacillota; class Clostridia; order Oscillospirales; family Ruminococcaceae; genus Ruminococcus; species Ruminococcus flavefaciens_Z. The sequence goes on from CADBAC010000036.1 coordinate 6,397, forward strand.
CTTTCTCAGGGCAGGGACAACGGACGGCATAATGCAAAGACCTATCGCTGGGGAGCGAACACAATTGCCCATATCCTTGAAAGGCTTGAATATTGCGGTCACACGGTCAACTTTCGCACAAAGATGAAGTCCTACAAGGTACATAAGATCATCAACAATCCGGAGGACGAGTGGCAGATCTTCGAGAATACGCAAGAGCCTATCATTACGCACCAGACCTTTGACTTGGTGCAGGAGCTTCGCAAACATAAGCGCAGACCGCAACGCTCTGAAGTAGTCAATCTTTTCGCAGGAATGGTTTACTGTGCCGTCTGCGGAGAGAAGATTTATCTGAGCCGCCGTAAGAATGAGCGTCCTGAACAGGAACACATGAGATGCTCCACCTACGCAAAGGAACAGGATAAATGCACCGTCCACTATATCCTCACCTGCGTACTCAACGAAATTGTCCTTGGTGAGTTGAACAAGCTCCTTGCAATGGTCAAGGCTAATGAGGACGAATTTATCCAGACCGCTATGAGCAGTTCCGTTCAGCGTAAGTCCTCGGAGCTTACAAAAGCAAAGAAAACGCTGAAACAGGCTGAAAAGCGTATCGCTGAACTGGACAAGCTCTTTACAAGGCTCTATGAGGATAATGTCCTCGGCAGGCTGTCGGACGAGCGTTTCACGATGATGTCGGCAGGATATGCGGAAGAACAGGCAAAACTGAAAGCTACCGTTGCGGAGCTTACCGCCTTTGTGGAAACGGCTGAACAGAAGTCCTCCGATGTAACGGCGTTCCTCAATGTTATCAAGCAGTATGAGCATATCACGGTACTTACTCCGAAGATCATGCACGAACTGATTGACAGGATAGTAGCCCATGAAGCAGACAAGTCCAGCGGAAAGCGTGTGCAGGATATTGAGATACATTTCCGTTTTGATGTGGCGGTATCTACGATTTCAGTTGAAACAGGTAAATATGAAAAAAGGTCGCATAATGCCTATTTTATGCGACCTGAATTAAGGGAGAAAAGACTTCTATATCACTACTGTGCTTTTGGATACGGTTTCAAATAAATTACTTACAAATTTCAAGCGTTACGCCCGATTTGAATTCAAATACGAGCTTGCTTTCAAAAACAGTCACTTTTGACAGCAGGTGCTTCACAAGGCTCTCGTCAAACTCTGTGATCTCACTGGGCTGTGATGTGATAAAATTCTGCAGTTCACTGATACGGTCAAGATTTTCGTTTCTGGAGGTATCATTCTGCAGGGCGTTTCCTTTCAGCTGACGGAGTCTCAGCACCTCCTGTGCAGCTTCGCTGTAGTCTTCCTGACGGCTTGCCTTATCTATGATCTCCTGCTGAAGCGCACTGATCCTTGCCTGAATACTTTCCGCTGACTCAGGGTTACCCATCATGAGCACTGATGCTATATTTTTCTGCAGCACT